>NZ_JBHSPY010000006.1:15204-88956 GCF_042658245.1 Neisseria weixii | reverse complement strand
CGTCTGAAAAGCAGAAATGTTTTTCAGACGGCCTTTTTGATGACAATCACGGCTGCCAGTTTTTCGCCGCTTCCATGTCTTTTAAAATTTGTGTTTTTAGTGCGTCGATGTTATCGAATTTTTGTTCGTCGCGCAGTTTGTGCAAAAAGCGCACGTTTAAGCGTTGACCGTATAAACCGCCTTGGAAGTCAAATAAATGCACTTCCAGCTTCTGTGTTTTTTTGTCGGATACAGTCGGGTTGAAACCAAAGCTGGCTACCCCGCGGCGGGTGCCGAAGCGGCCATCGGCTTCGACCACAAACACGCCGCTCAGCGCGTAGTGGTATGGCGGCAGCTGCACGTTAGCGGTGGGGGCGTTGATGGTGCGGCCGAGTTTTTTGCCGTGTTTGATTTTGCCGCCCAACACATAATCGTGCCCCAATAATTTGCGCGCGTAGGCCAAGCGGCCGTCTGAAAGGGCTTGGCGAACGGCGGTGCTGCTGGTGCGGATGTCTTCGACGATGACGGAAGGGGTGCGCTCGGTCTGCATGCCGCTTTGGGCTTGCAGCATTTCAAAGCCACCTTCGCGCCCGGCGCCGAAGCGGAAATCGTCGCCGATGAGCAGGTAGCGGGTATTGAGTTTGTCGCGCAGCAAATCGTCAATGAAGGTTTGCGCGGGCATGTCGGCGAAACTTTGGGTAAACGGCAACACCCACACGATGTCGACACATTCGGTTTGGCGCAATAAATCCAGCTTGGTGCGCAAAGGAGATATACGGTAAGGCTGAGGTTTGCTGAATTTTTTGGCAAAAAACTCTTTCGGCTGCGGCTCGAAAATCACCACGACAACCGGCAGGTTGAGAGTGTCGGCTTGGCGTTTGAGGGTTTGCAGAATGTGTTTGTGGCCGAGATGCACGCCGTCGAAGTTGCCGATGGTTACTGCTGCGCCTTGCGGACATTCGGGCGGGTGATGGCGGCCGAGGTGGATATTCATGGTGGTGGGTGTGTATTTGAATCAGGCGCTATTGTAAATGCAATCGGGCTTGGGATAAATGCTTCGGCATAAATATCGGGCGGCGGGATGTTTCAGACGAGAATGTATGAAACGGAGATGGCAATAGATTCGAGGCCGTCTGAAAGGTTTCAGACGTAGGGGCTTTGGCAAAACACCGGATTTGAGTGCGGTTTGAAGTGATAACAACACTGAAAGCGGAGACGGATTCATGTAAAGGCTGGGCTTTCGAGCAGCGCATAAGGAAGAATGTGGCATAGATGGAAATTTTGCAAAGCTCTCGGCCTGATGAATTAGTGCGTCCCCACTTTAACCTTAACCGGCCTAACTTGATAGCCAACTTGGCGCAGACGCACAATCAAGCCTTGTTCGCCGAACAAATGCGCAGCGCCGACGGCAATCAGGGTCGGTTTGTGCGGCAGGATTTCAATCAGCTTGGGCAGCCAGATTTGGTTGCGCCGGGTGAGTAATTTGCCGTAGATCAGTTCATGCCACAACGGATGGTCTCTGCGTGGCAAGAATCTTAATTGATGCGCGGGATCGGCGATTTCCGCCCATACTTTTTTAGCGCGTTGGCGGCGGTAATCGTTTTCTAAGGTGATGATGTCGTTCAGAAAGGCTTGGCGGTGTTTTTCCAAAGCATCAAACGAGCGGATGATGGCATCTTCGGGCAGGTGGACGAAATAGCTGAGCTGCTCCGTACCTTCCAATGCAATCACCGGCTTATTGAGCTTTTGGGCGCGCTGAATCAGCAGATTGTCGATGCCGTATTCATAAGTATAACCCTTGGGATTGAAGGTGCTTTGGGTCAGCAGCCAAAACGCCCACGGTTTGATTTGGGAATCGGGGGAAAAGTCGGAGCGCTCTTGACCGGTGGCCAACATATTTTGCAACCGATGCATGCGTGCATTGCCCAAACTTAGTTTTAAAGGGCGGTTGTCGGCCATCATTTGCAGCATTTTTGAGGTGTCGGCAGCCGTCATGCTAGATTCGTCGCTTTCAACCACCAATTGCGACACGCGGTTGAGTGTGCGGCGGTGATCGGCAGGCAGGGCGGCGTTGAGTTTGCCGACGTGGATGGTGCCGAGCAGGTAGGAAACCGGCCGGCCGGGTTTGCTGATTTCATAAAGAAATGTATCGGCTTCGGGGACGCCTCTGGCTGAAGCGGCGGCGGCAAACAGCCACAACAATAAAAAGAAAAAATAACGCATGGAGTTGAGACGGCCTCTTTATCCAGAAATTAAATTATAGATAAGGCCGTCTGAAAGTAGATTCGTTCAGACGGCCTGAGATCTTTGTAAAATCCCCATCTTTGGCATATTTCTTCGTTGTGTGCCGCTCGAAAGCTTAGTCTTTAAATGATATGTCTGCACTTTCCTGTGCTGCGGTAACTTCGAACTGAACTCAAACCAATCGGGGGCTTGCAAAGGTCTCGATGTAACGAATGGTTTAAGTGCGGTTACCACCAAAACGGGTGGTAAAACGGACGGTACCGGCCCCAGTCGTCATAATAGTCGTGGTAATAGCGGGCTTCACGCAATTTTTGTTGCGCGATGTGGTTTTGCCAAGCCATTTTGTAGCAGGCTTGGAACATCGGGTCGGTGACTTTATCGATGTATTTCAAGCGGAATTCCTGCTGCTCTTTGCTGGAAAGTGCCGTAGGTTGTTCGACTTGTTCAAACTGCTTTTGCATCAATAATGCGGTGTCTTTATCGCACTGTGCGGCAAGTGTTATTTGCAGGTTTTGTTCGTAACGTTTTTGCGCAGCGGCACGTTCGGCTTTTTGCTCGGGCGTGGTGGCGCAGGCGGCAAGTGTGGAAATTGCGCCGAGAATCAATAAGCTGCGTATATTTTTCATTGCGATGCCCCCTGATTGAGTCGGTGAGGTTTGGTGAGGTTTAATGTACGCCATTTTGTTGTGGTTTAGCAAGCGGTAATATTGTTGCTTGGGATTCAGCTCAATGTGAGATGGGTCTGTTATGATGGTGTTTGCAGAATAAATATTCAGGGCGGTCAGGCCGTCTGAAAAAATAAGGAAATAGAATGGCATGACCATCATCAAGCGGCATCTGTTAGGAAAAAAGCACGCAACAAGCGATATGAACGCTTGCATACGGCACCTTTTTGGCAGGCTGATCGGCCGTATTTACGGGAGCAGCATATTTCAGACGAGCGGTTTCGTTGGTTGGGCTATGTGATGGCGCTGTTGGCCGGCGCAATCAATGCGGGTGGCTTTTTTGCGTTTGCCCGCTATACGTCGCATGTTACTGGCTCGCTTTCTTTGATGGCAGACATGGCCTATACGCGCGAATGGGGCGTGGTGCTGGTGGCGTTTATCAGCGTGATTTGTTTTGTGATGGGCGCGGCGCATTCGAGCTGGGTGATTTTATGGATGCAGCAAAAACGCTTTCGTGGTAGCTATGGTTTTTCTATGTGGCTGGAAGCAGTTTATTTTTTGATTTTCGGTTTGTTTGGCGCCACTGCTTTTCAGCTTGATCTCGGCTTTGGCCAGTTTGCCTTGCCATCTTTGGCGTTGTTTTTGCTCTGCTTTATTATGGGTATGCACAATACGGTGATTACTTTGCTCTCGGGCGGCGCAATTCGCTCAACGCACATGACCGGTTCGGCCACCGATTTGGGCATTGAATTATCCAAGGTCATGTATTATTCCAAGCAACATCATCCGCGCCTGCCGCATATTCGTGTCAATAAGCCGAAAATGTGGCTGCTTTCGGGCTTGATGGCTACTTTTATCTTGGGCGGTATTATCGGCGCATTGGGTTATCAGGCCATCGGCCATCATTTTGCTTTGCCTGTGGCGGCGGTATTGCTTGTGCTGGGCGCAGGATCGGTAGGTTATGATGTTAAGGTCAGATTGAAATTTATCTTGCTGCGCTGGTATCAGAAACATCGTGAAAATGTAAAGAAATAAGCCACAAGCAACCATCAACCTGTCTGGAAAGGCGATAAACGGTAGTGTGTCGGCGGAAAAACGTTAGCGCATGAACAGCTTTGTAATATCGGGTTAAACGTGCTTTTAAGCATTTGAAATGTTGGCTATGATAACCATGTCTAAAAGTTGGCTTGGCGAGAGTGCAAGCCGGCAAACTATTTCGGACAGCCTTAAAAAGGCACGTTTTTATCGAAAGGAAAACGAAAACCATGAAATTCTTGAAACCTTTGACACTGGCCATCGTTGCCGCTCCTTTGGCTTTGGCAGGCTGTGTGACCAATCCGACGACCGGTCAGCAAACCGCCAGCAAAACGGCCGTTTACGGCTTAGGTGGTGCTGCTGTGTGCGGTATCGTTGGTGCGTTGACCCACGGCAGCAAAGGCGCGCGTAACTCAGCCTTGGCCTGTGGCGCAGTCGGCGCAGGCGTAGGTGGCTACATGGATTACCAAGAGAAAAAACTGCGTGAAAGCTTGGCCAATACCAACGTGGAAGTAGAGCGCCAAGGCAACCAAATCAAATTGGTTATGCCCGAAAACGTCACCTTCGCAACCGGTAGCGCTGTCTTGAGCACTAACGCGCAAAACGCTCTGAACGCTGCGGCACAAACGCTGGTTCAATACCCAGACACCACGTTGACCATCAATGGCCATACCGATAACACCGGTTCTGATGCCATCAACGAGCCATTGTCTCGCAACCGTGCACAATCTGTGGCCACTTACCTGCAATCACGCGGCGTGAGCGGTTCGCGTTTGACCACCGCCGGTTACGGTTCACGTCAGCCAATCGCGTCTAATGCCACTGCCGAAGGCCGTGCGCAAAACCGCCGCGTAGAAGTGTTGATCACCCCTGATCAAAACGCCATCCGTGCTGCGCAACAACAAATGTAATTATTGTTTTTGTTATTGATTAAACAGGCCGTCTGAAACGTTTCAGACGGCCTGTTTGTTGTTTTCACATGGTCACCAAATGCCGTTAAAGTTTTTGTTTGCTTTCCAAAATGCCCATTTGGATTTTGAAGTCATCACCAATTCGCCGCCGTTTTCGCCATCGGTTGCAATCGTCAGCTGTTTCAGACGGCCTGATTGCAAGGCTTGCCACAAGGGTGAAAACCAGCGGTTTTCCCAATTTTGCAGAATTTCCTGATAGGCGAACACATCGCCGGTTTGCCCGGTCACGACCAAATTATCCAAGAAAATCAGGCTGTCTGAAACGGATAAACCGGATTCGTTGGCTGCATTCAAATACGCGTTGAAATCATCAGGCGCCTTGATGCGCTGGTGCGGGTAAAAGGCTGCCCACGGGCTGTCGCTGGCGAGTAAACCCGTATGCATGCTGATGCCGTGAATGTCTTGCCATAACCACAGGCCGTTGAGTGCGGGGGCTGGTTGGCTTTGGCGCTGCTGGTTGAGTGGATGGTTGTGCAGCCACATTTGCATTTCGGTTTGCTTGTTGAGCCATTGCAGGGCATCGCGGCCTGTGGCTTGGTCGGTAGCGCCGATTTGTCCGCCAATATCCCATATCGGTGCCACATCCCAATCGCTTTCAGACGGCATGGTAATTAGCCATAAGTCCGGCCGCAATGGATGGAACTGCCAACTGTCTTCCCGATAAAAATCGCTCAATTCCCGGCAAAACTGTTCGGCTTCTTCGGCTTGAATGTTTAAATGCTCGCCGCTGATAACATTGACTTGGTGCATACCCATTTGCTGCCACAGCGGGCTGGCAAACGCTGCAGCCTGATTGGCCGGAATATTCAGCCTGCGCTTTGCCTGTGCCAATAAGCTGCCTTGCCACAGATGACGGCGGTAAAATTCAGACGGCGTTTGCGGCATTTTGTTCAGACGTCCGTATCGCAAGATTTGGTTAAATGCGTCAAGTTTTAGCGGCGGCAGCGTCTCATCGTTGCGACGGTTGAGTGCGGGAATGGCGAGCGTGAGTTTCATAAGGGTAGGGCGAAGCGAAAACGCTTATTTTACGCCATATTGAACTTGATTCAATGAAGCGTGGACTAATATTGGTTAAGGATGTTTCAGACGGCCTTTTGGTGCGGTAGATGGTTTTGTGCTACAATAAGCACGCGTAAAATTCAGCAAAATCAAGTGTCAATCTATCATTTGGGCCGGATAATCCTGCCTGTAAAGTCGATTTATCTTAATCCGCCGCAAGTCGTTTGGGGCCGTTTGAAATCGGCGGATTAAGATAAATCAGATTTCAAAACATGCAGCTTTAACAATAAATCATGCGGCTTCAACCGCAATAGAAATTAAGAAGGACTGGCGAGTGTCTGAACAAACGAAAAATTCTTTTTTCAGCCGGTTTTGGCGAAACAAGCCGGTGCGTTGGTCATTATTGGGTATGCTGCTGCCGGTTTCCGGTGTAATGACGGCCTATGCAGTGACCGAGCCTATGCCCAAAGCGGGCGGCTTTAAAGTTGAACGCGTATTGGAAGAATTACCGGCAGTTTACGTTGAAACCGGTAATTTTCACTCCAGCTACTGGGTACAAGAAGTGGTACAACAGGGCGATTCCCTGTCGGATGTATTAACCCGCATGGACGTACCGCAAACCGATATCAAAGCAATTATGGCAAAAAACAATGCCACACGCGACATGAAAAATCTGAAGGCCGATCAATCCGTGAATATCCGTGTAGATGCCGCGGGTCAAGTGACCGATGTGCAGTTTTTCATTGATGAAGAATTAGAGCGCAACTTGGTGGCTCTGGAAAAGGTCAAGGGTAAATGGCAGGCTTCTAACGAAGAAATCGACATGAGAACCATGCCGACTCTGCGTTCGATTACAATTCGCAGCTCTGCCATCGGCGATATGCTGCGCGCTGAAATTCCGTCAGATGTCTATCTGCAACTTCGCGAAATTTTTGCTGATACCGTCGATATGCAAACCTTGAAAGAAGGCGACGTTATCCGCTTGCTGTACAACAGTATGTATTTCCGCGGCCAACAAATGGGTGTGGGTGATATTTTGGCCGCTGAGATCGTGAAAAACGGCAAAACCTACCATGCTTATTACTACAGCCAAGGTAAAGACGACGAAGAGGGCGGCAGCTACTACGATCAAAACGGTAAATCGTTGCAGCAGAAAGAAGGCTTTAACATTCAGCCTGTTGAATATACCCGTATTTCTTCGCCTTACGGCTACCGAGTGCATCCGGTTTTACGCACTGTGCGCATGCATACAGGTATCGACTATGCCGCGCCAACTGGTACGCCGATTCGTGCTGCTGCAGATGGTACGATTACATTTAAAGGCTGGAAAGGTGGTTATGGTCACACAGTGATGGTTATGCATGCCAATGGTGTGGAAACCTTATATGGTCACATGAGTGCATTTTCACAACTGACCGGTAGCGTACGCGCCGGTGATATTATCGGCTATGTCGGCAGCAGCGGCCGCTCAACCGGCCCGCATCTGCACTATGAGGCGCGTGTCAACAGCCAGCCTGTGAGTCCGGCTACTGTGGCCTTGCCGACACCGAAACTGACACCGAATAACATGAGCGCGTTCCGCAAGCAGCAAAAAGCCGCCAATGCCACATTGGCAGCCGTGCGCGGTTTGCCGGTTTCTGTGGCGCAAATGGATTAAGGCCGTCTGAAGTGTCAAGCAAAAGCCCTGCATAAGCAGGGCTTTTTTGTGTTTATCAGAAATATGCCCTATATTTTGAGACGGCATTGGATTTTATTTTGGCGAACAACAGATGCGCGCTTGTCAAAAATCCGTTATAATTCATCTTTATCTCTTCGCGAAGCAAAACGTTTCGCGAATGCAACAATTAGGCGGTTTTATCCCTGTAAATCACGTTTTTTCAGAAAGCGACTTGAACAAACGCTGCTTTTCATGGTATAAATCGCGTTTTACTATTAGAAGTTTGGAGACTAACCATGGCACGAGTTTGCAAAGTGACCGGTAAGCGCCCGATGTCTGGCAATAACGTATCACACGCCAACAACAAAACCAAACGTCGTTTTTTGCCTAACTTGCAATCACGTCGTTTCTGGGTAGAAAGTGAAAACCGCTGGGTTCGCTTGCGCGTTTCTAACGCTGCATTGCGCACCATTGATAAAGTAGGCATTGATGTCGTATTGGCTGATTTGCGTGCTCGCGGCGAAGCTTAATTAACGAACGCTTATAATTAAGGATTACTGCAATGCGCGATAAAATCAAATTGGAATCTAGTGCTGGTACCGGTCACTTTTACACCACTACTAAAAACAAACGCACTATGCCTGGCAAACTGGAAATCAAAAAATTTGACCCGGTAGCCCGTAAACACGTTATCTACAAAGAAACTAAATTGAAATAATTAAGTTGCTTGTAGAAATAAAAGCCCTTGTGAAAGCAAGGGCTTTTTTATGTTGAATCAAGTTGCTTGGTCTGACATTGCAAGCTTAAACCTCAAATTGTTTAGGCGATTTGAGCGGATTTGGGGCAAACTAAACGATAGCGGCAACCGACATTAGGCATAATGACCGGCGCCCAGAATGCAGGGTTTGCGCGCACCTGTTGCATGGTGCGGATTGCTTGGTATGCGGTTTATCCAGCAAGCCGCCAGCCAACCGAAAGCAGCCGCTTCGACCCATTGTGGATCGAGATTCAGCTTGCTGGTACTGTGCAGGGCAATATTTTTACGGCTGGTTAAAGTTTCCAGGGTATCCATCAAAGCTTGGTTTTGCACGCCGCCACCGCAGACGTAAATGTTACTGGCATCAGGCGCTGCTTGGCAGATGGCGGTAAAGATGGTACAGGCGGTGTATTGGAGCAGGGTTTGTAACACGTCTTCCGGCTGTTCGCCGCCTTTCAGACGGCCCCGTAACCATTCTAGTGAAAATAATTCGCGGCCGGTGCTTTTCGGATAAGGCTGGGAAAAATAAGGGTGGTTGAGCAGGGTAGTTAGTAATTCCGGCAATAATTTACCCTGCATTGCTTTTTCGCCGTTGCGGTCGTAAGGAAGCTGCCAAGTATGTTGCATCCATGCATCCATCAGCATATTACCGGGGCCCGTATCGAAGCCGAATACCGGTGTATCAGGCGGTAAAACGCTGATATTGGAAATGCCGCCGATGTTTAACACTACACGGGTTTCTCCCATATGGTGAAACAGTGCATGATGAAAGGCAGGCACCAAAGGCGCACCTTGTCCGCCAGCGGCTAAATCGCGGCTGCGAAAATCGCCGATGGTAAAAATGCCGGTGAGTTCGGCCAATAGCGGTAAATCGGCCAGCTGCACGCTGTAACCGTTTTCCGGTGAATGGCGCACGGTTTGACCGTGGCAGCCGATGGCGGTGATGTCTTCAGGCGTGAGATTTTGCTGGCGCAAGAGTTGCTTGACAGTATCGGCATACAGGCGGCTTAAGGTTTGAGAGAGCATGAAGCTGCGGTGTAACTCGTTGCTGCCGGTGTTTTGCAGCGCCAATAATTCTTGTCGCAGGCCGTCTGAAAAAGGAGTGAAGCTGTGATCGATGGCGGCTTGCCAGTTGGTGTCCTGCATGCGGATTAAAACGGCATCCGCACCGTCCATGCTGGTGCCGGACATGATGCCGATATAGAATTGGCTGCTCATGGAAATTTTATGGGGAAAACCACTATTTTAACGCGATTTGGTCAAGTTGGCTGGCTCAATGGGAATTTAGCGGATAAGCAGAAATAAATCTGCAACAATTTTGGCAAAACGGTTACAATGCAAGATTATGTTACAATATTGTAATCATACTGTAATATTTAACAGGCTCGCTTCCAATTTGTTTTAAAGGAATCCATCCATGGGTCAGACTCAACCGAGTGCGAACTTAAAACTGATTAATGCTTTATTTGCCGCTATGCTGGTAGGTGTGGCCGGCTATTTTATTTATTGGGGGTTGGGTTACACCCATCACAACCATACTACGCTGTTTGTTTTGGCGACCGTGTTCGGCATATTCATGGCATTTAACATCGGCGGTAACGACATTGCCAATTCATTTGGTACCAGTGTCGGCTCCGGTACCTTAACCATTCCGCAGGCCTTGATTATTGCGGCAGTGTTTGAAGTCAGCGGTGCGGTGATTGCCGGCGGTGAAGTGACCGATACCATCCGTAAGGGTATTGTCGATTTGGGTGCAATGGGTCTCGAGCCTATGCAGTTTGTCTATATCATGATGTCGGCCTTGCTGGCTGCGGCGTTGTGGTTGCTGTTTGCGTCGCATAAAGGATTGCCGGTATCAACCACGCACGCGATTATCGGCGGTATTGTCGGCAGTTCGCTGTGTTTGGCATTTATGTCGCATGTCGATGCCGGATCCTTGATTAAATGGGGCAAACTCGGTGAAATTGCCGTTTCATGGGTATTGTCACCGGTGTTGGGCGGGTTGGCTTCTTATATTGTGTTCTCGCAAATCAAAAAATATGTGTTGGATTACAACGCTTGGGCAGACGAGACACTCAAAGCGATTAAGCAGGAAAAGAAAGCCTATAAAGAGCAGTACCGCCTGTTTTTTGAAACCTTAGATGAAACGGGCAAAGTGGATTATGCTACCAAAATTTCCCGTGACGCAGAAATTTACAACGAGCCTGAATTTAATCCGGCTGAATTGCAATCGGATTATTACCGTGGCCTGTATGAAATCGATAACCGTAAAAACAGCGTCGATTCCTACAAAGCGCTGCATTCATGGGTGCCGTTTATTGCGTCTGTCGGCGGTATGATGATTTCGGCCATGCTGATTTTCAAAGGCTTGAAAAATCTGCATTTGGGCATGAGCAATGTCAACAGCTTCTTGACCATCTTTATGATTGGCGCGGCGATTTGGCTGGCGACATTCGTATTTGCCAAGAGCCTGAAGCGCAAAGACTTGGGTAAATCAACTTTCCAAATATTTTCATGGATGCAGGTGTTCACCGCGTGTGGCTTTGCCTTCAGTCACGGTGCCAATGATATTGCCAACGCCATTGGACCGTTTGCTGCGATTATGGACGTATTGCGTACCGGCGACATTAATACGCAAAACCCTGTGCCACCGATTGCGATGCTCACTTTCGGTATTGCTTTGATTGTCGGTTTGTGGTTCGTCGGCAAAGAGGTAATTAAAACCGTCGGCACCAGTTTGGCCGAAATGCATCCGGCTTCGGGCTTTGCCGCAGAATTATCGGCGGCTTCTGTGGTGATGGCGGCTTCATTAATGGGCTTGCCGGTATCGAGCACACATATTTTGGTCGGCGCGGTATTGGGCATTGGTTTGGTGAACCGCAATGCCAACTGGGCGTTGATGAAACCGATCGGCTTGGCTTGGGTGATTACTTTACCGGCTGCGGCCGCATTGTCGGTGGTGTGTTATCTGATTTTGCAAGCGGTGTTTTAAATAAAATAAACAAGGCCGTCTGAAAAGGAATACTTTCAGACGGCCTTTTTGTATGAGTTGGTTATCGATAATAATGAATGTTTTCTTAAGTCTCGGTTTAATTTTTAAAATACTGCCAAACCGGCCGGCAGCTTTCCGGCAATTCCGGGCAGGCGCCGAGTATGCCGCCGGAGAAATCGTTCAGACGGTGAAAGCCGCTGCCTGAGCTTGCCAGTAAGCCGTGGCGCTCGGCCAAGAGCGCATAGCTCAAGCGGTCGTTTTTATTACAATTGCCGCTGTGTACTTCTATGCCTGCACCGCCGAGCGATTTGAATTCGTCAAACACATTGCGCTTGGCCGTGGCCGACAAGTCGTAACGCATCGGATGCGCAATCACCGCCATGCCGCCCGCGCCGTTGATGGCGGCCACGCATTCGCCCAAATCCGCCCATTCGTGTTTGACCGAGCAGGGCTTGCCGTCGCCCAAATATTTGCTAAACGCCTGCTGCTTGTTGCGAACACGGCCTTCGTTGATGAGAAATTCGGCGATGTGGGTGCGGCTGGCCATTTCCGGATTGCTGACCAAGGCCATCGCGCCGTCAAATGCACCATGGATGCCTTTTTTTGCCAATTTGTCCGCAATCGCCTGCAAACGTTTCAGACGGCCTTGGCGCACAGTAGCCAATAAGTTTTGCAGTGTTTCATTGTGTTCGTCAAAGTCCAAGCCGACAATATGAATCGTGCGGCCGCTCCATGTGACCGACACTTCCACGCCGTTGACAAAACGCAGACCAAGCGCAGCCGCTTCGGCACGTGCTTCAGCCAAGCCGCCGGTGTGGTCGTGGTCGGTCAGCGACAGCAGCGTGCAACCGTTGGCATGGGCAAGGCGTACCACTTCGGTAGGCGTTAAGCGGCCGTCTGAAACGGTGGAATGGCAGTGAAGGTCTATCATGTGTGTATGTCGGGAAAAAGAGAAAGGCTCAGACGGCCTATCGGTCAGGCCGTCTGAAAAAACAGGCTTATCCGCCTTCGGATAAATTTAAGCTTTGCAGCTTTTTCTGCTGCGCATCGTAGCGTGCTTTTTCGTCCCGATAAATGGTTTGAATACACGCATCGCCACAATCGCTGCCGCAGCATTCCCAGCTTTCGGGGCGCACGGGATCATTGAGCAGCGGCTCACCCAACAGTGCTTCGGCTTTAGTCTTCAGGGTCGTATCCATCGGCAATGTCCAATACCGCACCGTTAAACTCAATCACTTCGCCGCCGCGGATTTTGGCGGTTTTGCGGGTTTCCACTTCGCCGTTGCGCAATACCGCACCTTCGGCGATAAAAGCTTTCGCTTGGCCGCCGCTCCCGGTCAAGCCGGCCAGCTTGAGTAGGTCGCATAAGGCGATGTATTCGTTGTCTTCGAGATAAACGGTGGCTTCCATGTTGATGTTCCTAAATTGAATGCGTTTATTGTATCACAGGCCGTCTGAAAATCTTTCAGACGGCCTGTGATGTTTCAAACCCTGCTACAATACCGCTTTAGTGTGACTTTTTTGCAAGATTTCCTATGATTCAACCGACCTACATCCCCCTGCGCGTGCATACCGAATTTTCGATTACCGACGGTATGGTGCGGATTAAAAAGCTGGTGTCCAAAGCGGCGGAATACGGTTTGCCGGCGCTGGGCGTGAGTGATTTGATGAACCAATTCGGTTTGGTGAAATTTTATAAAGCCTGCCGTGGTGCGGGTATCAAGCCGATTGGCGGGGCGGATGTATGGATTGAAAACCCCGAAGCGCCGGAAAAGCCGTTTCGAGCGATGTTGATTATCCGCAACGATGCCGGCTATCTACGTTTGAGCGAACTCTTGACCGCTGCATATGTCGGCAAAGACCGCAATGTCGGCCATGCCGAATTGCGCCAAAGCTGGCTGACCGAAGGCGACAACAGCGGCCTGATTTGCTTATCGGGTGCGCATTACGGCGAAGTGGGTGTGAATCTGTTAAACGGCCACCCCGAAGCAGCCAAAGCAGCGGCGCAAAAGTATGCGGCATGGTTTCCGAATGCATTTTATCTGGAATTGCAGCGTCTGCCGGAGCGCCCCGAATGGGAAACCGCCGTATCGGGCAGCGTGACGTTGGCGGAAGAGCTTGATTTGCCGGTGGTGGCGACGCACCCGACCCAATTCATGAGCCTCGAAGACTTTAATGCCCATGAAGCGCGCGTGTGCGTAGCGGGCGGCTGGGTGTTGAGCGACAAAAAACGCCCGCGCGAATTTTCGCCGAGCCAATATTTCATCGACCCGCAAGAAATGGCAGCACGTTTTGCCGATTTGCCCGAAGCGCTGGAAAACACGGTGGAAATTGCCAAACGCTGCAACCTGCACATTACGTTGGGTAAAAACTTCCTGCCTGATTTTCCCACGCCGGAAGGCATGAGCTTGGACGACTATTTAAGAGTGTTGTCCAACGAAGGTTTGCAAGAACGCATGATGCAGCTTTACCCCGATGAAGCCGAGCGGGCAGAAAAAATGCCGGAATATCAGGCGCGTTTGGATTTTGAGTTGGACATCATTATCCAGATGGGCTTCCCAGGCTATTTCCTGATTGTACAAGACTTCATCAACTGGGCAAAAAACAACGGCTGTCCGGTGGGGCCGGGCCGTGGTTCGGGCGCGGGTTCGCTGGTGGCGTATTCGCTGAAAATTACCGACCTTGATCCGCTGAAATATGCCTTGCTGTTTGAGCGTTTCTTGAACCCTGAGCGTGTATCGATGCCCGACTTCGACGTCGATTTCTGCCAAGCCAACCGTGGCCGCGTGATTGAATACGTGCGCGCGAAATATGGTGCGGAAGCGGTGAGTCAGATTGTTACGTTCGGCACCATGTCGTCCAAAGCCGTGATTCGCGATGTGGGGCGGGTGTTGGAATTGCCGTTTATGCTGTGCGACCGCCTGTCGAAACTGATTCCGCTGGAAGCCAACAAACCTTTGAGTTTGGATAAAGCAATGGAAGCTGAGCCGCAAATCGGCGAACTGATTGCGGCGGAAGAGGCGCAAGAGTTGATTGAGCTGGCGAAAAAGCTGGAAGACTTAACGCGCGGTTTGGGTATGCACGCGGGCGGCGTGCTGATTGCGCCGGGTAAAATTTCCGATTTCAGCCCCGTGTATCAAGCCGATGAATCGGCATCGCCCGTCTCTATGTACGACAAAGGCGACGTGGAAGACGTGGGCTTGGTGAAGTTCGACTTTTTGGGTTTGCGCAACTTGACCATCATCGAAATGGCGCAAAACAACATCAAAAACACCAGCGGCGACATTGTCGATGTCGGCACCATTCCGCTGGATGACCAAGCCGCCTATCAGATTTTCCGCGATGCCAATACCACTGCCGTGTTCCAGTTTGAGTCGACCGGCATGAAAAAAATGCTGAAAACGGCGCACACGACTAAGTTTGAAGAATTGATCGCCTTCGTGTCGCTCTACCGTCCGGGCCCGATGGACAACATTCCCGACTTTGTCGCGCGCATGAAAGGCGAGTCGTTTGAATACATTCACCCGATGCTGGCCGAAATTCTCGAGCCGACTTACGGCATTATGGTGTATCAAGAGCAGGTGATGCAGGCAGCGCAGATTATCGGCGGCTACTCGCTCGGCGGTGCCGACTTACTGCGCCGTGCGATGGGTAAGAAAAAACCGGAAGAAATGGTCAAACACCGCGAGATTTTCGCCGAGGGTGCCGCCAAACAAGGCATTTCGCGCGAAAAGTCCGACCAGATTTTCAACTACATGGAGAAATTTGCCGGCTACGGTTTCAACAAATCGCACGCCGCCGCCTACGCGCTGATTTCCTATCAAACCGCCTGGCTCAAAGCACATTATCCGGCCGAATTTATGGCTGCGACCATGTCGTCGGAATTGGACAACACCGATCAGCTCAAGCATTTTTATGACGACAGCCGTGCCAACGGTTTGACCTTCCTACCACCCGACATCAATGAATCGGATTACCGGTTCACGCCTTATCCCGACCGCAAAATCCGCTATGCCTTGGGCGCCATTAAAGGCACCGGTGAAGCGGCGGTGGAATCGATTATTGCCGCTCGGGAAGCGGGCGGTAAATTTACCGGTTTGCTCGATTTCTGCGAGCGTGTCGGCAAAGAACACATGAACCGCCGCACGATCGAAGCCTTAATCCGCGGCGGTGCGTTTGACAGCATCGACCCTAACCGTGCCATGTTGCTGGCCAACATCGATTTGGCGATGGGCAATGCCGACCAAAAAGCAGCCAATGCCAATCAGGGCGGTTTGTTCGACATGATGGACGATGCCATCGATCCGGTAAAATTGGCCGATGTGCCGATGTGGAGCGAATCAGAAAAGCTCGCCGAAGAAAAAACCGTGATCGGTTTTTATCTGTCCGGCCATCCGTTCGGCCCTTATGCCGAAGAAGTGCATCAAATCGCACCGGCGAAATTAGGCCGTCTGAAACCGCAAGACAGCGTGCGTTTGGCCGGATTCGTGACATCGGTGCGCACCATGATGGGCAAGCGCGGCAAATTGGCGTTTGTCACGCTGGAAGATTTGAGCGGCCAAATCGAAATCATGGTCAGCGGCCAAACCTTGGAACAATGCGCCGGATTGTTGAAAGCCGACCAAGTGTTGATTATCGAATCCAAAGTCAGCCGTGATGATTACGGCGTCGGCGACGGTTTGCGCATCATGGCCAATCAGGTGATGACGCTGCAAATGGCGCGCCAAAATTACGCCCGCGGCCTGAGCTTGGATTTGCGGCCTGAACACGATATCGCCAAGCTCGCTGCCATGCTTGCAGCCGCACGCCTGCCGGATACGCCGCATATTCCGCTTTCCCTGTCATACAGCAACGGCCAAGCTTCAGGCCGTCTGAAACTTCCGTCGAAATGGAGCATAACCGCCAGTGCCGCATTGTTTGAGGAATTGGAAAAACAGTTGGGCAACCGAGCCGTGAGTGTGAATTGGTAGATGATTGAACCGCAGAAAAACGATTTGAAAATCCAAGCAAGGCCGTCTGAAATTTTCAGACGGCTTTTTTTTATGGCTCCAAACCTCGATAAAGAAACAAATAAAAATAATTTGCAAAAAAAATAGCTGATGGTAAGGTTGCCTTACTGGAGAAAATTTGGTTAAATTTATGAAAAATATATATTTTATTCCATTCTGCATATTTCCGTTAGCAGCCTATGCCGACCTGCCATTAAACATCGAAGAAATCCTTACTGATAAAGGCAAGCTGAAGCTGGAAGCGTCTGTCGGCTATGTTAACAGTGAAAGCCGCCGAACCGAATTGGCCGCTCCCGTCTATATTCAAACCGGATTCAAACCGGCAGCGCAACGTTTATCCCCCCGTACCCACCGAATTGCAGGAAAACGGCCGCAACAGCGGCCTGCTCACCGGCACCCTCGGCCTGCGCTACGGCCTGACCGGCAACACCGACTTATACGGCAGCGGCAGCTACATCTGGCGTGAGGAGCGCGGTTTTAAAGGTGAAACCGGAGAAAGCAGCAAAAGCCGCGACAGCAGGCTTTCCGACGTATCGCTCGGCATCAGCCACACCTTTTTGAAAGACGACAAAAATCCCGCCCTGATCGGTTTTATCGAAGGCACGGCCTACGAAAAATCACGCGGCAAAGCCGCATCAGGCAAATCATGGCTTATTGGTGCCACCACCTACAAAGCCATCGATCCCGTTGTGCTTTCCTTAACAGCCGCCTACCGCTTCAACGGCAGCAAAACCCTTTCAGACGGCCTCAAATACAAAGCAGGCAACTACTGGCTGATTAACCCCAATATAGCCTTTGCCGCCAACGACCGCATCAGCTTTACAGGCGGCATCCAATGGCTGGGCAAACAGCCCGACCGTTTGGACGGGCAAAAAGAATCCGCCAGAAACACATCCGCTTACGCCCAACTGGGTGCAGGCTACGGTTTTTCTAAAGCCACGTCGCTCAACGCATCCGCACGTTTCAATATCTCGGGGCAAAGCAGTTCCGAGTTGAAATTGGGCGTGCAGCATACGTTTTGACGGGGTGTTTTTTTAACCGCTGTAAACAAAGGAGTTGTAAAATGAAAAAACAGATTTCAGCTTTGATGATTCTATCTGTTATGGCTGTACCTGTAATGGCGCAGGAGGCGAATAAGCAGCCATTGAAATTGAACGTAGATGATAAAGTGCAGGCCTTATCGATTGAAAATCCGATGAAGTTTGAACATCAGGTTTTTGATGTGAAGCAAGATAAGCCTATGCAACTGGCCGAACTTTCTCAGAAAGAAATGAAGGAAACGGAGGGGGCTTTGGCTCCTTGGGTAGCTGGTGGTGCCATAGGTGGTATTGTAGGCGGAGCAGGATATGCTTGGGGAGCCTATAAAGGAAACTATAAATGGGATAATGCTAAGTTTGCTGGTAATGTAGGTACTGGAGCAGTAATTGGAGCTTCATTTGGTACAGCAGGAGCTATTGCCAGTGGAGGAGCAAAATTTATCCCAAGCCTTACAAATGCCGGTGCAAATGTATGGCGGGCTAATAGTGCTATTGCCAATAACGGTGCTAATCGTGTTTGGCGCAGATAATCCAACTTTTTAAATTTAAAGAGGTGACGAACATTGTTCGCCACCCCTTATTTAGGGATACAACAATGTCTGATTTATTGGCAGCCATTTTAGGTCATCTGTCTGCAAAATATAGCCAAAAGAAAATAAGTAGATTTGCATTATCTTTTGCTGCCGCAGTTTTTTTCTTTTGCGGATACTTCGTTTTAGATATATTTAATGCCGTAAAAAACGGCAATGATATTGGCTTTGAATTTTTCACTACGTTGATAAGGGATTTAGTTTTATTTTCTACCGCATTGTTCCTGATTTGTTATGTTTTTTTATGGTGTGCCGAAAAAATAGAGAAGCAAATAAAAAAATAGCAAGTGTTTGAAGTGCAAACAGACAAGCCGTTGCAGTTGGCGGAATTGTCGAAGCAGGAGATGAAGGAGACGGAGGGAAAATTCATTCCACTCGGATTAGCAGTTGCAGGAGGTGGAGTATTTGCTGCATGGAAATATCATTATGATGTTTATAAAGCAACTGGAAGAATAGGGACTGCCGGAGGAGCTGCACGTGCCGCCGCAATAGGTAGTGGAACTGCTGCAATTGGTGGAGGTATGGGGGCTGCTGCGGGTGGGGGTATTGCAGGAGCTGTAGCGTGGACACCAGGTACTTTTGCTCTTAATCAAGGAGCTCAAAAAGCAAATACAACACATACTATTAATAATAGACGCTAATTTTACAATATTAATACCTACTTTTTCAATATTGGAAACAGTAGGTTAACTCTAAAAGTTAATTATTCAGTTATGCTTACTTTTATTTTATTTGGTGTCGTACCTATACTGGGTTGGATTTTCATGCTTTGTTTCAATTCCGGTAGGAATAATTTTAAAATAATAGGGGGGGCGGACTGATAATTTGTGTATCCTTATTGATAAAAACATATGATTTTTGGGCAGGTTTGTTTTTGATTTTGGCGTTTATTTGGAATATGTTTGCTTTGATTGTAGGAAAAAATAAAAAAATCAAGCCAAAGGAAGCTATTAAAGAGTTTTGGACTTATTTGAAATTTGATAAATCTTCTAAAGTGTGATAAATACGGCCTCCCGTGAGCAAAGGTAGGTTGGGGCGAGAATCGATATCATCCTAATCATTCAGGCAGACAAACCGTTGCAGTTGGCGGAATTGTCTCGGCAGGAGATGAAGGAGACCGAGGGGGGGCTTGGGCACCTTTTGTGCTAGGTGCATTAATTGTGGGTAATATTAGTGCATGGAGCAATCACGGACTAAGCTGCTATCGTACCGGACAACCTGCTTCTACCCGTAGTACACTAGCAGCTGTAGGCGGGGGATGGTGGGTGGCGGATATACTAATGCTATGCTGCGCGGTGCAGGTATTTCAACCAAAGCTTTTGCTAAGGAAGCATGGAGAAATGGAAATGCAGTACCCAATATTGTTATTCGTACTAATGCGTTTGGATTAAATCAATCTTCAAGTGCGGCATTGGGTAAGCATAAAAGATAATTTATGGAAGATAACCTTCTTATTTATTTATTATCAGGGATATTTGGTGGTGAGTTAGCCAAATATATTGCTGAAAATAACCGAATTATAAAAATTTCTCCCATCTTGCTGTATGCTATATGCTTTTCATTGCTATACAGTATAGCTGCGGGTTTTTCTGCTATCGTATACTTATTGAAAGGATATGAGATTGGATGGAAAGGTATCGGTATTTTCAGTATGTCGGTCAGTTTTGTTATTAGTATTTGTATCTATTTTCTAGATAAGATTAGGAGTAGTAAAAAATAACAAAACGATGATAATCTATTGGTTAAGGTTGTCATGCTGACTATAGCAAAGGTAGGTTGGGCCTCGACCCAGCATTATCCTAATCATTTACGGTTTTTGTTAGGTTTGTTCCCAACCTACCTGCTGCCTTGCAATATCTTAGATTCGGAAAAGGCCGTCTGAAAATATTGGTTTGATTTTTCAGACGGCCTTGCTCAAAGGAAAATATGATGAAGCTCCGTCTTTTACTCTGTTTATACCTGCTTCTGCCGATGATCCATGCCGCGCCGATGCCGCATGAGAATCCTTTGGCTTACGGCAAAATCAAGGTACAGAGTTGGAAGGAAAAACGTGATTTCAATATCGTGAAGCAGGATTTGGATTTTTCCTGCGGCACGGCTTCGGTGGCCACGTTGTTGAACAATTTTTACGGGCAGAAGCTGACGGAAGAGGAAGTGCTTGAGAAAATGGACAAAACGCGCGAACGGGCTTCTTTTGAAGATATGCAGCGGATTTTACCTGAGGCGAAGGGCTACGCTTTGACGTTTGAGCAGTTGACGGCTTTGAAAATTCCGGTGATTGTGTATCTGAAATACCGTAAAGACGACCATTTTTCGGTATTGCGCGGTGTTTCTGATGATACGGTTTTGCTGGCTGATCCGTCATTGGGGCATGTTTCGATGAGCCGTGCGCAGTTTCTTGACGCATGGAAGACGCGGGAAGGCGATTTGTCGGGTAAGATTTTAGCCGTGTTGCCTAAGGGTGCAGAAATTCAAAGTAATGCGGCGTTTTTTACGCGTCAACCGAAGAGGCAGACTGAGTTTGCGGTAACACAAGTGAAAAGTAGTAGGGTAGATTAGATAGATAAGAGCATATAATAGGGCAAGGCCGTCTGAAAATGCAGATTTTCAGACGGCCTGTCTGTTTTTGATCTGAGTCAGGAAACGTTGGTTTGCTTGAAAAATTTCATTTTAATAAATATGCACTTATTGAAACAGAATATTTTGATTTCGGCATGGCGGTATGATTTGTGCTAAATTTATATCGAAATTTTGCTGGAAATTTTCTTAATCTGTTTACATTTTATCAATGGAAAGGTGACAAATGGACGGTTGGACTCAAACCCTCAACGCAGGGACGCTGTTGGGGATTGCGGCAGCGGCGATTTTGCTGATTTTGGTCATGATTGTGAAATTCCGCATTCATGCGTTGGTGACACTGGTGTGCGTCAGCCTGCTGACGGCGATTGCCACCGGTTTGCCGATGGGCAATATTGTTAATGATGTGTTGGTGAGAAACTTCGGCGGCACGCTCGGCGGCGTGGCTTTGCTGGTCGGCTTAGGTGCGATGCTCGGCCGCTTGGTGGAAACATCGGGTGGTGCGCAGTCGCTGGCTGATGCCTTGATTCGCATGTTTGGCGAAAAACGTGCGCCGTTTGCCTTGGGTGTGGCTTCGTTGATTTTCGGTTTCCCGATTTTCTTCGACGCGGGCTTGATGGTGATGCTGCCGATTGTATTTGCTACTGCACGCCGTATGAAAGCAACAGTTTTGCCGTATGCCATGGCATCGATTGGTGCGTTTTCGGTGATGCACGTTTTCCTGCCGCCGCATCCGGGGCCGATTGCCGCTTCTGAATTTTACGGCGCCAACATCGGCCATGTGCTGCTGGTCGGTTTGCCGGTTGCGGTGATTACTTGGTATTTCAGTGGTTATTTGTGGGGTCGGATTTTAGGCCGGAAGTTTAATGTGCCGGTGCCTGATTTCTTGAGTGGCGGCGCACAAGACAGCGACTCCCCGAAAGAGCCTGCCAAAGCTTCAACCGTGATCGGCATTATGCTGATTCCGATGTTGCTGATTTTTTTGAATACCGGATTGGCTGCCTTAATCAGTGAAAAAGTGGTCAGCGCCGATGAAGCTTGGGTACAAACATTGCGCATGATTGGTTCTACACCGATTGCCCTGTTGATTTCCGTATTGGTGGCTCTGTATGTTTTGGGTTGCAAGCGCGGTGAAAAAGCTACTGCTTTGGAAAAAACCATCGACGGTGCGTTGGGGCCGGTGTGCTCAGTGATTCTGATTACCGGCGCGGGCGGTATGTTCGGCGGCGTATTGCGTGCGTCGGGTATCGGTCAGGCTTTGGCCGACAGCATGGCTGATTTGGGCATTCCGGTGTTGCTGGGCTGCTTCTTGGTGGCATTGGCGTTGCGTATTGCGCAAGGTTCTGCTACCGTGGCTTTAACCACTGCCGCAGCTTTGATGGCACCCGCAGTGATGGCAGCCGGTTTCAGCGATTGGCAATTGGCTTGTGTGGTGTTGGCTACGGCTGCCGGTTCTGTCGGTTGCAGCCACTTTAACGATTCCGGTTTCTGGCTGGTTGGCCGCTTGTTGAATATGGACGTACCGACCACACTGAAAACATGGACAGTTAACCAAACCCTGATTGCTCTGATTGGTTTTGCTTTGTCGGCATTGGCCTTTACTATCGTTTAAGGAGAATGATATGACCGTACATTTTGTAATGATGGGCGTATGCGGCTGCGGTAAAACCACGGCGGCCTTGTCACTGCAAAAGCATTTGGGCGAATGTGCATATGCTGAAGGTGATGAATTTCACACCCAAGCCAACCGCGATAAAATGGGTGCGGGCATTCCGCTGACCGATGAAGACCGCTATCCTTGGCTGGGCAATCTGCGTGACTGGATGACGGCGCAGGCGCAAGCAGGCGCGGCGTATTCGATTGTGACGTGTTCTGCATTGAAAAAACAATACCGAGATATTTTGCGCGGTACAGAAGGTAAAGTGGCATTTATCCACCTGACTCCGCCGCAAGAAGTAAACCTTGAGCGAATGATGTCGCGCAAAGGCCATTACATGAAGGCTGATATGCTGGATTCGCAATTGGAAATTCTGGAAGAGCTTGAAGCCGATGAATACGGTGTGAAAATCGACAATCCGGGTTCCCCGGAGGCTGTAGAAGCCGATATCGTCGCTTGGGTAAAAGCAGAAGGTTTGTTGCCGAATGATTAAGCCTCATCAGGTATAGAGGTATCAGGCCGTCTGAAAGTTAAATTTCAGACGGCTTTTTTTATAATAATTTTTGACAAGTATTTCTATTTTATATTAATAATGGTAAAATTCACTTTACATTTTCAGCGTGATGCAATTGTTTGTGATCATGTTTGTTTGTATTCCCTTGTTCTACATTGCTGTATGTACAACATTAGGCCGTCTGAATGTATTCAGACGGCTTTTTTTATCGGCCGAACAGGCCAATGGGCTAAAACAGCTTTTG
This sequence comes from Neisseria weixii, assembly GCF_042658245.1. Classification (NCBI taxonomy): domain Bacteria; kingdom Pseudomonadati; phylum Pseudomonadota; class Betaproteobacteria; order Neisseriales; family Neisseriaceae; genus Neisseria; species Neisseria weixii. Next base: position 66,029 of record NZ_JBHSPY010000006.1, on the reverse strand, counting down.
AGAATCCAGCAGCAGTGTCACCGGCCCGTCATTGCACAGTGTCGCCTGCATATGTGTTTGAAAACGGCCGGTTTCCACCGTCAAGCCGTGTCCGCGCAGATATTCGGCTGTGCGCTGATACAAAGCAGCGGCTTGGGCGGCATGGGCAGCATGCGAGAAAGAAGGGCGGCGGCCGCTGCGGGCATCGGCATATAAAGTGAATTGTGAGACCAACAATACCGAACCGCCGACATCTTTGAGTGACAAATTCAGCTTGCCGTTTTCATCTTCAAAAATACGCAGATTGCCGGCTTTATCGGCAATATAGCGGGCATCGGCTTCGGTATCGTCGTGGGTCACACCCAGCAAAATCATAAAGCCGTTGTCGATTTTGCCGCCGGTATCGCGGCTATTGTTTTCAATAATATCGACTTGGGCGTGGGTTACTTTTTGAATTACTGCGCGCATGATGTTCCTTTGAATAGGTTAGGCCTTTGTACAACGCCTTCAAAAGCCAGAGTACACAAAACCGACGTCATTCCCGTCCGCACGGGAATGACTGCTGTTTTGGTTTCGGAGTATTCATGAGATTTTGCAAAGTCTCGAGGCCGTCTGAAAACCGTATTATGGGATAATCTATTGACGCATGCAAAAGCCGTTCTATTATCAAAGATAAAAAACAGATGGATTGGATAGAAAAAAGCCGTCTGAAAAACTGAATTTCAGACGGCCTGTTCATGCCTTAATGCTTTATCAGCGGCTGATGCCGTTGGCTTTCAGCAAGTCGTCAATCTGACGGCGCACTTTCTGCTGTTTGGCCTGTTGCGCCAGTTGGTTGCGCACCAGCTCAAACGGCTGCGCTTCAGGATTGCGCTCGACTGCACCCAGTTTAAAGAGATAAAACTTATCCTGCAGTTTTACCGGATGAGGCGTCACGTCGCCACGACTCATGGGCTCGACAATTTCAGCCATTTGCGGTGGCAACTGCTGCGGCATGATGAATTCGTTGAACGCTTGTTCCGGATTCGGATAACGCTTCATCAAATCGTCAAACGACAAGCCTTTGCGCAGCAATTCCAACGCAGCGCGGGCTTCTTGCTCGCTGTTGAAACTCACTTGTTGCAGCTTAATCATGCGCGTTTGCTGTTCGTAGATTTTGTGCAAATCGTTGTCGTCAACAGTGGTGTTGCGCTCCAGATATTGCGCGTATTGTGTGGCGTAAAACTGGGCTTCCATGGTCTGGAATTGGTTTTGCACTTCAGGGTCTTTATCCAATCCCACTTTCAGGGCTTCGTTTTTCAATACTTCAAATGTCTGCAACTGACGCACCACATCCTTGCGGATGGCTGCACCGTTCGGTTTGGACGTTTGGTTCGGATGCTGGTCGGCTTGGCGCAACACTTCTTTCACCATGCTGTCGATGCGTGCGGCAGGAATTTCCGGTGCGTTGGCAATCGCGAAGCCGGCCACCGCTGCGGCAACAATGCCGGCCACCGCCGTTTGATATTTCATCATTTACTCCGTCGCTGAATTATTTGGCCGGTTTGATGTCGGCTTTTTGCAGCAGCGACTGCACTGAAGCATCAATGCGGGCAGCTTGCAAATCGCGACCGATGTCGTTTTTGGCCTGATCGTAAGTCGGCAGGGTAATGTTGCGGCGGTCGTTTACATAGAATACGCTGTAAATATTGCCGTTTTGCAAAGGTTTGGCGGTCACGCCGCCCTTTTTCAGGTCTTTCACCGCATGATACAAAGGCGGCGCAGATTGTTGCAGATCTTTCAGCGGTACATACATATTCGGAATGCCGCCGGTCTGTTTGGCTTGCTCATCAACCGAGTATTGTTTCAACACGCTGCTGAAGCTTTTTTTGGCTTTCAAATCGGCGATGGCTTTTTCGGCATCAGTGCTGCTGTTGGTTGCGATTTCGCCTAATTGCACTTCTTGCGTGCCTTTATAGAATTTGCTGAAATCGTCGTAAGCGGCTTTAACGTCTTTTTCCTGCACCGGATTTTGTTTGGCCACATGAGCGGCGTAGGCTTGGCCTAGCAAGTCACTTTGAAATACCGCCCATTCGGTTTTGAAATTGGCTTTTTTGGAGGCGCCGCTTTTATCGGCGGCAGCACGCGCTTGTTGCAAGGCCTGTTTGTATTCTGCGCTTTGGTCTAGTTTCAAACGTTTGGCTTCTTGGCCGACCACGGTGGAAATCACTTGGCGTTCGGTCAGGTTTCGGCGCAGGGCGGGGGTATCTTGAATTTGTTTGTTTTCAGCGCGAATTGCTTTAACTTGCGCATCAATCATGCTGCTGTTGATGGCTTGGCCGTTGACAGTGACTAAGGTTTGCGCCAGCAGGCTGCCTGAAGCAAGGGCGAAAAATACAGCCGAAGTAACATAGGTTTTTTTCATAATTTTCTCAATTTGTTGTTGAATCAGTTGAAATATTCATCAGGAGTAACGGCTTTGATGCTCAAGGCATGAATCAGGCCGTCTGAAAATAAATCGTTTAATAAGGTTTTGACCATGCGCTGGCGGTTGAGACGGCTGACGTCGCGAAAGGCTTCGCTCACAATCACGACCGCATAATGCCCACCGCCTTTGTTGCCCGCATGGCCGATGTGGAGATGGCTTTCGTCTTCAAATTCAAAAAGCTGGTAATCCAAGCTTTTCAGACGGCCTTCGATTTCTGCCTGCATATCCATGATTACAGACCGAATACCGGTTTAAACGGCTTAATTAAAATTTCTTCGTACACGCCGGCATCGACATAAGGATCTTTTTCCGCCCATTCCTGCGCTACATCCAACGATTCGAATTGCGCAATAATCAGGCTGCCGGAAACGCGTTCCGGATTGTCCGGCAAAGGATTCGGGCCGGCGGTCAGCAAGCGGCCTTCGGCTTTTAAGGCTTCCAAGCGTTGCAAATGATCAGGGCGCGCCGCCATGCGGGCTTCGTGTACGCCGTCGGCATCGGTAGCCAATAACATGAAGTATTGCATAAATGTATCCTTTTGATAAATCGGTGTCGGCAAAGGCCGATACCGCAGATCGGGTTTCAGACGGCATGAGAGAAAAGGCCGTCTGAAAGTATTTATCTTATCACAGCTCAAGCGCTTGTATGATGGATTCTTATTTCATGATTCTTAAGATAACAATCAATCCTAACGAAAAATCATAGCCTATGATACAAGACCTGATTAGGTTTTTGCATCTTTTTCGCTATGGCTGGTACAGCGCTTTGCATTCAGATGCACGACATTTGTACATCTTAAAAATTCAAGTATTTCAGGTGAGCTATCCATCTAGTAAGCTAAGTAATTATTCCAATGTATTTGTAAAAAAGAAACGATAGTAGCTATAAAGTTGCAATTTTCCTGTCGATTTTTAATTTAATTTGATCAGATGACTTGGCAGATAGGTACTTTAGAATATATCATCACGAGATACACAGTTTAAGCACGGATTACGCAGCCGCGCTGCCATTTCAAACAGGGGATTAAGTTTTGAAAAAATACCATAAAATTAAATTAATCGCCGCTTCCGTGGCATTGATGACGTCAATTAGTGCCATGGCCGGATTGGGCGGTTTGAACGTCCATTCACATTTGGGCGAACCTTTCTCAGGCACCATCACCGTCACCGGAAATGAGGCTAAAGCTTTGCTCAACGGTGGTAAAGCTTCGATTTCCAACGGTAATCTGCGCGCCAGCATCCGCAAAACCGGTGGTGACAAAGCCGTGGTCAACATCCGCTCGTCTAAGCCGATTCAAGATCCCGTATTGATTTTTCAGGTCAGCGTCGGTTCGCAATCGCGCGAATATACCGCCATTATCGATCCGGCAGACTACAACGCCAAAACCGACAGCGCCGCCATCCGTGGGCACAAGAACAATCAGGTTGCCCGAGTAGAAGCTGCCCCGGCTGCTACTTCGTTTGATCGCCAAGCCGCCCACGAACGCATTAATCGTGCCATCGGCAGCAGCAATACGCCTGATACACGCAACGATAAACCGGTGCGCCGTGCCGACAGTAACGCCAAAGCTGCGAAGTCAAAACCGCAACAACAATACAGCGGTATCGTTTACGGCAAACGCCACTTGGTACGCCAAGGCGAAACTTTGACCGGTATTGCCAGCCGTGTTCGCCCGCAAGGCATGACCTTGGCGCAAACCGTTCAGGCTTTGGTAAACGCCAACCCGGATGTATTCATCAATAATAATGCCGACCGCATGTTGGCCGGTAAGGTATTGAGCATTCCGGACCGCGGTGAATTCCAAACCTATGCCAATCAAGCGGCTCCGGTAGCGAAGCCGGCGGAAACCCAACCGCCAGCAACAACACCAACAGAAGCGTCGGTAGAAACACCTGCCGTAACCACAACCACACCGGCGGTTACAGAACCCGAAGCGCAAGTTGCCGATCAAGCTGCTTCACAAGAAGAACCTGCCGTAACTGCTGCTTCTGAAGCGGCTGACAATGCAGCGGTCACCGCAGCCTCAGCGCCGGTTGCTGCAGAAGCCGGCGCAATCGAGCCTGCTGATCCGGTGGTAACCGAACCCGCAGCACCACAAGAAGAAGCCGCAGATTCAAGTGATAACAGCTTATGGCGTTGGTTGCTGTTAGGCGGTGCGGCATTAATCGCTTTGTTCTTCTTGTCTAAATTGTTGGGTAAACGCAAGGTTGAACCTGCAGAAGAAGCCGTGCAGCCTGTGGTAAAAGAAGAGACGTTCACTCCTGAAGACAACGTTACCGAATACAAACCATTGCCTGAATCAGAACAGCCTGTTTCCAATACGGCTAAAACCATGGCGACTGCTGCCGGTGTAGGTGCAGCGGCAACTGCCGCGGCCGCTTATGTCGCCAAAAAACCGGATGACGAATTGGAAGTGGAAGACGATTTCGGCGACGATATCTTCTTTACTGAAGTGCAAGATGCTCCGGCTGCCAAACAAGGCGATGTCGATGTAGACTTAAATGATATCGACAATGCTCAAGCTGCGATTGTATCCGGCGCGGTAACGCTTGATGAGGAAACCGAAAAACGCCGTAATGCGGATTGGGATACCATTGAATCTACGGAAAGCGTTTATGAACCGGAACCTGAAAATCCCTACGCTTCCGTTGAGGATGTTGCGATTGAAAAACCAGCTACACCGGTTGCCAATGCTTTCGTTACCGAACAGTCGTCTGAACGCGAATCTTGGGACTTTGAAGTAGAAGAAGCCAAAACTGAAGTTAAAGAAGAATGGGATTTCTTTGCTGAAGATGCTAAGGCCAAAGCCGAATCAACAGACAGCAACCCGGCTGCCGTAGATTCTGCTGTTTTGGTTGCTGCCGATGCGAAAGCGCCGGCAGCGGAAACCGATAAAGCCGATGATGAAGCACCTTTGGAATCCGTTTGGCCGGAGGCGGAGCCGGAACCGGTGATTGATGCCACTTTCGAGCCAAGCCCTGAATTGCGTGATGAGGCAGTGGAAGCAGAAGTGGCGGCTGAGCCTGAATTATTCGATATTCAGCAAGCCGAAGCCTTGTCATTCCAAGATGCGGGTGATTTCAATACCGAAGCGGTGCAAGTGACTGAAGCTGATGAAACCATTGAATGGGACAGCATTGCTGTAGCCGAGACGGCTGACAGCAGCTCTCGTGAATCAGGCTTTATTTCAGAATCCGTCGGTATGACCGCGCCATTGGAAGCCAAATATGAATTGGCGAAAATGTATGTCGAAATCGGCGATCCTGAAGCGGCTCGCGAAACCTTGCAAGAATTGCTGGAAGAGTCGGATGGTGCGATTTTGGCCAAAGCCAAAACCATGCTGGAAGAATTAGGCGCATAAATCCCCATCATGACTTACGCCCAGAAAAAGATGCTGTTTTTCAGACGGCATCTTTTTTCTTTATTTTATATAGAATATATAAACCTACCAACCCGATCATCACATTGACTATGCTGGAAAATCCCAATAAGCAACGATGGGCATTAACCTTATCTTATGATGGCAGCCGTTTTTACGGTTGGCAAAAGCAGGCAGGCGAAGTGCCGACGGTTCAGACGGCCTTGGAGCGTGCCGTCAGTCTTCTCGCCGGAGAACCCATCTCCGTGATTGTTGCCGGGCGCACCGACACAGGTGTGCATGCGACCGCGCAAGTTGTGCATTTTGATACCGGTGCCCATCGGCCGCCGCAAGCATGGATAAGGGGCGTAAACGCTCATTTGCCGCAGGGCATTGCCGTATGGCACGCGCAGCCGGTGGCCGCGCATTTTCACGCCCGCTTTGATGCCTATGGCCGGCATTACCGCTATCTGTTGCAATCTGCGCCTGTGCGCTCGCCGCTGCTGGTCGGCAAGGCGGGGTGGACGCATTTGGATTTGGATATCGAATTAATGCAGCAGGCAGCGAAATTATTGGAAGGTGAAAAAGACTTTTCCAGCTTCCGCGCTTCCATGTGTCAGGCTAAATCCCCCATTAAAACACTATATAGCGCCAATATTAGCGGCACGCCCGAATTACTCAAGCTGGATTTGCACGGCAATGCTTTTTTACATCACATGGTGCGCAACATCATGGGCGCATTAGTTTATGTCGGCAGTAAGAAGCTTAGTATTGAAGGTTTTGCAAGCTTAATAGAAGAAAAAAGCCGTCTGAAAGCGCCGCCTACCTTTATGCCCGACGGGCTGTATTTGACCGGTGTCGATTATCCGGATGAGTTTGACATACTTAAAGCAGATATACCGAGTTGGTTGTAAATACATCAATCTGGTTATGTAAACATTGTTTCCCAGTTGGAAAAGAAACCATGAAATAAGAATGACTATGGCTTTGCGTTAATTGGCAATAAGGAAGTCAAAGAATCTGTGTTGTAAAAATGCACAACAACTTTTATATGAATTAATAATTGATTTATAAGAAAATTTTTTTAATTTTTAGAGGTAAGTTTCAAATATTTTAGGCGAGGATAACGCAGTTGATGCCTATAAAGTTTGTTTTTTTAGAAGGGAACAATTATAGTGACACTCATGGAATCGCTGATTCCAGCGATAATGTAAGGCCTAAGTAGATGTTCGGTCTGCTTAAGTTAATTTTCATGATAGAAAAGGAATACAGCAATGAAAAAATCTCTGATTGCTCTGACTTTGGCAGCTTTGCCTGTTGCAGCTATGGCTGATGTGACTTTGTACGGTCAAATCAAAGCAGGTGTTGAAGTTGGTAAAACCAAAGTAAAAGAAACCGACGCTGCTGGTAAGGTAACCCGTAATGAAAGCCATACCGAAACTAAAATTACCGATTTCGGTTCTCGTATCGGTTTCAAAGGCCACGAGCCCTTGGCTGACAACCTGAATGCTATCTGGCAGTTGGAGCAAAGCGCTTCTGTAGCCGGTACTGATTCAGGCTGGGGTACCCGCGAATCATTCATCGGTTTGGAAGGCGGCTTCGGTAAAATCCGTGCCGGTAAATTGGATTCTTCTGTGAAAGACACTAGCGACGCATTGGATCCTTGGGAATACAGCAACCCGGCTTTGGGCTTGGGTATGTTTACCCGTGTTGACGAGCGTGCCGTATCCGTACGTTACGACACCCCAGTATTCGGCGGTGTAAGCGCTAACGTTCAATACACTCTGCGCGATAATGAATCTACTGTCCGCGGTGTAGGTTTAACTAATGGTCGTGGTGATAATGCCGGTGATACTTCTACCTACTACGCCGGTTTGAACTATGAAAACGCCGGTTTCTTCGGTCAATATGCTTACGGCCTGAAAAAATCTGCTTACGTTGCTAATGGCGAAAGCAAATCCGGTCAAGTACACCGTGGTGTAATTGGTTACGATGCCAACAACCTGATGGCTGCTTTGGGCTACCAATACACCAATGGTTGGGATAGTGAGGGAAGCTACAAGGCTAAATTGGCAAATGATGACAGCTACAATGCTTCTACCGACTCTTCTGCCGGTGTGAAACAACACGAAGCTGCTGCTACTATCGGTTACCGTTTCGGTAACGTGACCCCACGCGTTTCTTACGCTCACGGTTTCAAAGCTAAAGCTAAAGACGGTAAGAAATTGAGCGGCACTCAATACAACCAAGTCATCGTTGGTGCCGACTACGACTTCTCTAAACGTACCAGCGCTTTGGTATCTGCAGGTTGGTTGCGCGCCGGTAAGAGCGACAACAAAACCGAAACTACTGCCGGTATGGTTGGTCTGCGTCACAAATTCTAATCTAAACCGGTTAGTTTGAAAGAAAAGAGTCTGCTTCGGCAGACTCTTTTTTATTGGTGGGTAAGTTGAAGGATATTTATGTTTACCACCTCCGTTATCAGCTGCGCAAGTGCGCTATGCTACTGCTAGCGTAGGGGGAATCCAGAACGCCAAATTACCGCAATAGCTCAATATTCCTGAAACCGATTGGCCTAGATTCCTATCTGCGCGGGGTCTTCTCTATATTCATGGTTTTTGTGGTGTAGAAAATCCTAGCGTTGTTTACACTTTTGCTTTTTTGCTTGAAGATCCATTTTGGGATTTTTGAGTGTTGTCAAGAATGCCGAAAGGCACGGCAACGCCGCATGGTTCTTGATAATGCCCAACAATCCTAAAATAATCATTTAGGCAGAAAATAAAAGCTGTTTTGCATAAAAAGTGTAAACAACCCGACAATTTCCTACATATTAGGCCGTCTGAAAAGATTTTTTTCAGACGGCCTGTCAGCTTGTTAACGCATTATTTGATGATTTGGTTCAATTCGCCTTTGGCGTATTTTTCCGCCATTTTTTCCAAAGAAACCGGTCTGATTTTATCGGCTTGGCCTTCACAGCCGAATGCCAGGTAGCGGTCGATGCAGACTTGTTTCATGGCTTCGACGGTTTTCGCCAAATATTTGCGCGGATCGAATTCTGCCGGATTTTCGGCCATAAAGCGGCGGATGGCGCCGGTTGAAGCCAAGCGCAAATCGGTGTCGATGTTGACTTTGCGCACGCCGTATTTGATGCCTTGCACAATTTCTTCAACCGGTACGCCGTAGGTTTCACCAATGTTGCCGCCGTGCCCGTTGATGACTTTCAACCACTCTTGCGGAACTGAGCTTGAGCCGTGCATCACAATGTGGGTGTTCGGTAGGGCTTCGTGGATTTCTTTAATGCGGTCAATGCGCAATACATCGCCGGTTGGCGGGCGGGTAAATTTGTATGCGCCGTGACTGGTGCCGACTGCAATCGCCAAAGCATCCACGCCGGTATCGCGCACGAAATTAACCGCGTCTTCCACGCCGGTGAGCATTTGGTCGTGGGTTAACTTACCAACTGCGCCTACGCCGTCTTCTTCGCCGGCTTCACCGGTTTCCAAGTTGCCCAATACGCCGATTTCGCCTTCAACCGATACGCCGCAAGCGTGGGCGAAGTTGACAACAGTGCGGGTCACGTCAACGTTGTATCCGTAAGTAGATGGTGTTTTGCCGTCTTCCATCAATGAGCCGTCCATCATCACGGATGAGAAACCCAATTGAATCGAGCGTTGGCACACGTCAGGCGAAGCGCCGTGGTCTTGGTGCATCACTACCGGAATATGCGGAAATTCTTCAACGGCGGCCAAAATCAAATGGCGTAAAAAAGGCGCGCCGGCATATTTGCGCGCACCTGCGCTGGCTTGAACGATGACCGGTGAATTCACTTGGTCGGCGGCTTCCATAATGGCGCGCATTTGTTCGAGGTTGTTGACGTTGAATGCAGGCAGGCCGTAGCTGTTTTCTGCGGCATGATCAAGCAATTGGCGCATGGATACAAGAGCCATAAGAATCTCCTAAAGGTAGTGTGGAAATGAACGGTAGGCAAATTATAATCGCTTTTTCCTTAAAAGACTACATAAGGCTACATTAGTTTCATATGTTAATAACATCCGTTTGAGATGAATTTAGATTCAGGCAAGCCATCGGTAAATATTTGCGATTAACGTAAGATGTTAGATAATAACAGTTTGATCAAGGCCGTCTGAAATTAAAAAGGAACCCTATGCCAAGAATCATTGTAGCTGCGCCTGATGATATTTTGTTTGCCACGCAGATGGCCGTGCAAATCGGCGATATTAATTATGGCCGGCATTTAGCCAATGATGCCGTGCTGCGGCTTTGCCATGAAACGCGTATGCGCTGGCTGAAGCAGCAGGACTGGAGCGAATTGGATGCGGGCGGTGCCGGGCTGATTATGGCCGATGCGGCGGTGCAGTATTTGGCGCAGGCGCATCACGGTGATGATTTACGCATCGACATGGGTGCGGCTGATGTGGGCAAAAGCGGTTTTACGCTGCTTTATCATTTGATTCGTGAGTCGGACGAAAAATCAATAGCCCGCGTACAAACGCGTATGGTGTGTTTCGATTACGCCGCGCAACGCGTCTGCCGCTTGCCGGAACCTTTAAAAGCAGTATTGGAGGCCGTCTGAATATGAAACAGACTCAATTTTTCGCGCAGCAAGATGCCTATTTGGCGGATTTGCAGCAGCAAGGCAAGTCGGCGCACACGCTTACTGCCTATCGGCGTGATTTGGCGCAATTGCATGATTTGCTGGCGGCAAGGCCGTCTGAAGACGGAGAGGTTGTGCGTGCGGATATGGTGGCGGCGTTAAAAAAACTGTCGCAGCAAAATTTGGGCGAACGCAGCTTGGCGCGCAAATTATCAGTGTGGCGGCAATATTGTGCGTGGCTGATGAAGCAGGGTTTGCTGGATAAAGACCCGGCTCATAATCTTAAAGCGCCCAAGCCGCCGCAACGGTTGCCCAAAGCCTTGCAGCAGGAACCGCTCAATCACTGGCTGGATAGTGATGATGACGATTCCGATTTGGCCGTGCGCGATCGCGCGGTGTTTGAATTGCTTTACGGCAGCGGCCTGCGGTTGAGTGAAGTGCATGGTTTGAATCTGGGCGATGTGCTGCTGGATGAAGGTTGGGTGAGTGTGACAGGCAAAGGCAACAAGCAGCGCCAAGTGCCGCTGGTGCAGAAAAGCCGCGAAGCCATTGCCGCTTATCTGCCTGTGCGCATTGCTGCTGATGATGAAACGGCTTTGTTTACCGGCAAAAACGGCAAACGTTTGGGACGGCGGCAGATTCAGAAGCGTTTGGCGCAATGGGCAGCCAAGCAGGTCAGCGGCCAACATTTGTCGCCGCACATGCTGCGTCACAGTTATGCCAGTCATTTGTTGCAAGCTTCGCGCGATATTCGGGCAGTGCAGGAATTGTTAGGGCACAGTAATCTTTCCACCACGCAGATTTATACCAAGCTGGATTTCGACCATTTGGCGCAAGTGTATGACGAAGCGCATCCGCGTGCGAAACGAAAAACGGAAAAATAAACCAAAGGCCGTCTGAAACGCGTTCAGACGGCCTTTGAATAATTGGAAATTATTTGGCAGGCATACAACCCTGCACCAACAAATGATCGACGATGCCTTCTTCGCCGATACCTTCAACCTTTTCATGGCGTATGAGGAAACCGTCGCTTTCCTGATAGAAATCGGTTTGCACAAAGTTGCCGATGGTCCAAGTTAATTCGCCGTTACTGAATGCGCTTAAATCTTCATCGCTCAATTCAGGGCTGTAAGGCGCGCTGATGTTTAAACCTTTGTGGCGGATTTGGGCGGTTGGTCCGGCATCGCTTTTGTAGTAGCGTACATCGATTTTTTGATTTTCTTCGCAAGTGTAGCTCTGCCATTTGGCTTGATTTTGCGCGCTTAACTCGCCGCCCAAGTGTGGAATGGTTGAAGAAGCGCTTATATCCGAAGCAGCCGCAGCGGAAGCCATGGAAGCGGCGGTGATTCCGGCGTATTCCACTGGTGATGCGGCTTGGGGTGCGGATGCGGCCGGCGGCGCGCCGGCCGGTTCGGAAGGGGAGCAGGCTGCCAAAGCCAGCAGCAGCGGCAGGGAGAATAAAGATTTTATTGCGGACATATCAAAAACTTATTCGGTAAATATTGCTGACAGTCTAGCATGAAGCGGCAAAACTTTCACGGCCTCAGGCAAAAGCGGCCGTTTTTCCCTTTTTCAGACGGCCTGTAAAATCAGGCTGATAAATCGGCTGAAGTCTTGCTATAATTCTTCATTACATCAATAAATCACCCCAAAATCACACCATGAGTCATACCCCATTATTAGACCTCATCGAACAGCCGCAACAATTGCGCGCGCTGGATAAAGGCCGGTTGCCGCAAGTGGCCGACGAATTGCGTACTTTTTTGCTGGAGTCGGTTGTCAGAACCGGCGGTCATTTTGCCAGCAATCTGGGGGCAGTTGAATTGACGGTTGCGCTGCATTACGTATACCACACGCCTGATGACAAGTTGGTTTGGGATGTCGGCCATCAAAGCTATCCGCACAAAATCCTTACCGGCCGCCGCAACCGCATGCACACCATCCGCCAATACGGTGGCTTGGCCGGTTTCCCCAAGCGCAGCGAATCAGAATACGATACCTTCGGCGTGGGGCATTCATCGACATCCATCGGCGCGGCACTCGGTATGGCAATTGCTGACAAGCTGCAAGGTTCGCACAACCGCAGCGTGGCGGTTATCGGCGATGGCGCAATGACTGCAGGGCAGGCATTTGAAGCCTTAAACTGCGCCGGTGATATGGACGTGGATTTGCTGGTGATTTTGAACGACAACGAAATGTCGATTTCGCCGAATGTCGGCGCATTACCGAAATACTTAGCCAGCAACGTGGTGCGCGATATGCACGGATTGTTCTCGACCATCAAGGCACAATCAAGCAAGGTTTTGGACAAATTACCGGGTGCGATGGAAATTGCGCAAAAAGTCGAACACAAGATCAAAAGCATGGCCAGCGAAGCTGACCATGTGAAGCAGTCGCTTTCTTTATTTGAAAATTTCGGTTTTGAATACACCGGTCCGGTAGACGGTCACGATGTGGAAAAATTGGTGGATGTATTGCAGGATTTGCGTGGCAGGAAAGGGCCGCAATTACTGCACGTGATTACCAAAAAAGGCAACGGTTACAAGCTTGCGGAAAACGATCCGGTGAAATACCACGCCGTATCTGCTAAGCCGCAAACGCAAGTGGCTGAAGCGAAACCGGCCGCTGCCAAGCCGACCTATACCGAAATTTTCGGTAAGTGGGTTTGCGACCAAGCAGCGGCCGATCAGCGTTTGGTGGCGATTACTCCGGCCATGCGCGAAGGCAGCGGCTTGGTGGAATTTGAGCAGCGTTTTCCCGAACGTTATTTTGATGTCGGTATCGCTGAGCAGCACGCCGTCACCTTTGCCGGCGGCTTGGCTTGCGAAGGCGTGAAGCCGGTGGTGGCGATTTACTCTACCTTCCTGCAGCGCGCGTACGACCAATTGGTACACGATGTCGCCCTGCAAAATCTGCCGGTGATGTTTGCTATCGACCGCGCCGGTGTAGTGGGTGCCGACGGGCCGACCCATGCCGGTTTGTATGATTTAAGCTTCTTGCGCTGCATTCCGAATATGGTGATTGCCGCACCGAGCGACGAAAACGAATGCCGCTTGCTGCTTTCAACCTGTTACGCATTGGATGCGCCGACCGCTGTGCGTTACCCGCGGGGCAGCGGTTGCGGCACCCCTGTTTCAGACGGCCTCGAAACCGTACCGGTGGGCAAAGGCGTGTTGCGCCGCGAAGGCAGACAAACCGCAATTATCGCCTTCGGCAGCATGGTGCAACCGGCTTTAACAGCCGCCGAAACCTTTGATGCCAGTGTGGCGGATATGCGTTTCGTCAAGCCGGTTGATGAAGCCTTGATTCTTGAATTGGCAAAATCGCACGATTACTTGGTAACCGTTGAAGAAAACGCCGAACAAGGCGGTGCCGGCAGCTTGGTGTTGGAAGTGTTGGCAAAACACAAAATCTGCAAGCCTGTGCTGGTGTTGGGTGTGGCCGATATAGTGACCGAGCACGGTGATCCTGCCAAGCTGCTTGACGATTTGGGCTTGAGTGCCGCTGCGATGGAAAAACGTATAGGCGAATGGTTGGCAGCATAATTTGCCGATAAGGAATAGTGCATAGTCGTTTCAAAATAGAAATAATACAAGGCGGCTCCCTTATGTACATAGTACATAAGGGAGCCGGCAACCCCGTATTATTTTTATTTTAAACGATTATATGAAAAAGGCCGTCTGAAAGATGATATTTCAGACGGCCTTTTTGTATGCGATGATTGTGTATTGTTTTTGCATAAACTTTTTTAAATCAGTAAGTTTGACATTTGTCAAAGCTAGATGGCATAGTCGGGCTATAATGGTTTGCAACACTCCCCAACTAAGAAGGAATGAAAAAATGGAAGTTTTTGCGGAACTCTTTAAATCGCCTGTGGGCATTTTATCGTTAATCACCTTAATTGTCGGTTTGTGTGATTGCAGCGTTTTTGTTTTTCCGGGTGAAAAAGCAGGCGGATAAGTCTGCGAAGCTGTAAGTGCAACAAAAGGAAACAAACCATTTATATCAAAGCAGAGGCCGTCTGAACGCATTTCAGACGGCCTCTGTCGCATTGATGTGCTTACAGCCACGATAACACTTCCACATCATCCCCAATATGCACGCGGCCTTGGTTGAGTGCGACCAGGTTAATGCCGAAAATCGCTTTGCGGGCAATGGCAAGGGTAGAAAGTGGCTCTTGCTGAGGGTGGCGGCGGCCTGAGATTAAATCCACCGTGGTCATTACGCAGCGGACGCAGGGTTTGAAATGCTCGAATTCCACTTCGCCGATGCGGATGCGATGCCATTGTTCTTCTTCAAACGTCTTGCCGCCATCGACCGTGAAATTCGGGCGGAAACGCGCCATTTCTACCGGTTCGTCAAGATAAGTATTCAATTCTGCCAAGGAAGCCGTATGGGTTAGCAGATAAGGCGCACCATCGGCAAAAGAAAGCGGCGTTTGCGAATGCGCCAAGAGGCGGCGGCTTTGTTCGCCCAACCAATGCAAGCGCGCTTCGGTGCCGATTTGTTTGCTCAACCAAGCATTGGCGGCATGGTCGGTGGTGAATGCGGTAAAGCGGTCTTTCCATACCGTGACGTCGCTTTGCTGATTCATATCCTGCACCGAAACCGTTTGGCGGCTGCCATCAGGCGCGGTAAGCATGAGGCCGTCTGAATCGGCTTCGGTTTGCCACAGCAGCATGGCCGGGTGCTTGCGTGCGGTGAGCATATTGCCGTCGGGTGCGGTGACGAGCCATTCACGGTCAAGCGGCAGGCCTTGCGGCGTGATGTCGGATTCGGTCAGCGCATTGCCGCCCATGGATTTGACGGGGTAGCGGTGGATGTCGGTTAAACGCATGGTGGATATTTCCTGAAGAATGTAAGGCCGAATAAAATGTTTGAGCTTTCTGTGCTTCTATAAGAGATCGTTGCAAAACTCTTTCGAAAGTCAGCGTAAACAAACCCGCCGTCATTCCCGCGCAGGCGGGAATCCATTTTTCAGCATAGCAAGCTATTGAATAAAATAGGTTTCTTAGAATTTTAAGATGGATTCCCGCCTGCGCGGGAATGACGGCGGGTTTGTGTGTGCCAGATTCTGAAGGAGTTTTGCAAAAACCTCAGGCCGTCTGAAAGATAATCTTTCAGACGGCCTGTTGGGTTTTACAAACGTGTTACACTCAATACGCCTTTGACATCGGTCAGGCCGGCCAACACGCGCGGTAAGTCGTTGACTTGGCGGACTTCCAGCGTAAAGCGCATACTGGCTTCCAAGTCGCGGCTTTGCGTTTGCACGGCGGTGACGTTGAGTTTGTGGCGCGCCAAGGCATCGGACACATCACGCAACAGGCCGCCGCGGTCTTGCGCGCGGATTTCTATGTCCACGGCAAAGACTTGGCCTTCCTGCAAGGCCGCCCAGCCCGCGTTCAATACTTTATCCGGCGCTTGTTCGGCCAGATGTTGGAAGGACGGGCAGGTTTTGCGGTGCACTGAAATGCCGCGCTCGCGGGTAACAAAGCCGATGATGTCGTCGGGCGGGGCTGGTTTGCAGCACTTGGCCAGCGTGGTGAGCAGGCCGTCTTCGCCGTCGATAAGCACGCCGTTTTTACCGCCTTTTTTGATTTTCGATTGTTTGACGATGGTGGTTTCATCTACCGGCAGCGGCGGCGGTTCGTTCAGCGTGCCACAGGCCTTTTGAATCGCGCGCGGCGAGATTTCATCCTGACCGATGGCGGTGTATAAATCGTCGAGCTTTTTGAAGCCGAGTTTTTCCGATAAATCCTGCAGATTCGGCTTCGGATTGATTTTCACCAGCTGCTTGTCGAGCTGGGCGCGGCCGTCTTCTTTAATTGCATCGGCGTTTTGCTGGCGGATAAACGAGCGGATTTTGCTGATGGCTTTGCTTGATTTCACCCAGCCTTCATACAGCCAGTTGACCGACGGGTTGCCTTCTTTGGCGGTGATGATTTCCACGCGTTGGCCGTTTTCCAGAGCGGTGGAAAGCGGCACGATTTGGCCGTCGACTTTGGCGCCGCGGCAACGGTCGCCGATGCTGCTGTGCAGGGCATAGGCAAAGTCGATAGGGGTGGCGCCGGCAGGCAGCGACAACACTTTGCCGTGCGGCGTCAACACATAAATGGTGTCTTGGAACAATTCGGTTTTGAAGGCGGAAGCCAAGTCTTCCTTGCCGCTTTCGGCCATGTTTTCGCGCCAGTCGAGCAATTGGCGCAGCCAGGCGATTTTTTGTTCGTAAGCCGAATCGCCTTTGCCGCCTTCTTTATAGCGCCAGTGGGCGGCAACACCGAATTCGTTGAATTGGTGCATGTCGAAGGTGCGGATTTGCACTTCCACGCCCTTGTCTTCAGGGCCGACGATGACGGTGTGCAAACTCTTGTAGCCGTTGCCTTTCGGATTGGCGATGTAGTCGTCAAACTCGCCCGGAACCGGCTGCCACAAGCTGTGGACAATCCCCAGCGTGGTGTAACACTCAGGCACGGTATCGACCAAAATCCGCACGGCGCGGATGTCGTAAAGCCCGTCGAAACTGAGCTTTTTCTTGACCATTTTTTTGTAAATGGAATAGATGTGTTTCGGGCGGCCGGCCACTTCGAAATGCACGTTGTATTTGGTGAGTTCGCCACTCAAAATATTCAGGAAATTTTCAATGTATTCCAGCCGCTCGGTGCGCTTTTCGTCTAAAAGCTGCGCGATTTCGCGGTATTTTTCCGGCTCTTGGTGGCGGAAGCCCAAATCTTCCAATTGCCATTTGAGTTGCCACACGCCCAAGCGGTTGGCTAAGGGGGCAAAAATATCCAAGGTTTCTTTGGCTAATGCGCGTTTTTCCGGTGAATCTTCCTGCGAACCGATGTATTGCATGGTGCGCGTACGCATGGCGAGCTTAATCAGCACCACGCGGATATCGGTGACCATCGCCAGCAGCATTTTGCGCATGGTTTCAGCCTGTTGCGCACGCTCTTCCGGTGTGGCCAAGCTGTCGACCTTGGCAAACTGGGTGAGCTTTTGTACTTCGTCAATGCCTTTGATCAGCTCGCACACGGTGGCGTTGCATTGCTCGGTGACGGTTTCCTGCCAATGGCCGCAATAGCTGGAAATATCGGCCAAAATGGCGGCGGCAACGGCATCGGCGAGCAAATCCATTTCGTTCACCATCTTCGCCGCCCCCATCAGATTGCTCAACACAGGTTCGCCGCTGACGGTTAAGGCATCGTGCGGATAGTATTGCTCGGCCAGATTTAAGGCCGTCTGAAGCATTTGGGCATCGCGTTCTGATTGTTTGGCCAAATAGGGCGCAAACCAATCGCGGTATTGTTCGAGATTGGGCGCGATGTTGCTGGTGATGGAGATTCCGTTCATGGCGTAGTGGAAAATTCGGTTACGGAAACGTCATTGTAACAGGATTGGCGGATGTTAATAATAGCTATATTGGTGCTATTGATATACTAAACTTCCGGCCGAAGCAGGCCGTCTGAAAAGACGAATGCTTGTTTCAGACGGCCTGAAGTGATAAGGTAACCGTGTTTATTTTTGGAGCCTTATGATGAAACTTTATATTTACGATCATTGTCCGTTTTGTGTGCGTGCGCGTATGATTTTTGGTTTGCGCGGCTTGCCGTTGGAAACGGAAAATCTGATGAATGACGACGAAGCTACCCCCATCGGCATGATTGGTGCCAAACAAGTGCCGATTTTGCAGAAAGAAGACGGCTCGTTTATGGGCGAGAGCTTGGATATCGTGCGCTATGTGGATGAGCAGGCCGGTCAAGGCCGTCTGAAAGAAGACATCCGTCCCGAATTGCAGGCTTGGTTGGACAAAGTCGGCGAATACAACAATAAACTGGTGCAGCCGCGCACGGTGAAAATCGGCCTGCCGGAGTTTGCCACGCCGGAAGCCGTGAAATATTTCGTTGATAAAAAAGAGCAGAATATCGGTAATTTTGACACCAATTTCAACAAAACCGCGCAATACTTAGAGCGGATCAATACCGATTTGCCGGCGCTCGACGGCTTAATCAGTAACGAAGGCGCAGGCGTAAACGGTGAAGCGGCAATGGAGGATATTCTGCTGTTCCCGATTTTACGCAACCTAACCGTGACACGCGGCATCGAATGGCCGCAAAATGTGATGGATTACCTGATGCGCATGAGCGAAGCGGGTGGCGTGGATTTATATTTTGACCGCGCACTGTAAACGCTAAATGATCAAAGGCCGTCTGAATAAATAAGGCAGCGAAATCATCGATTTCTGCCAAACCTGTTCAGACGGCCTTTGTTTTCAAGTTGCTCTTAACGGCATTTCCAGGGAGTAAAAAAGCCGTTAGCTTGATTTAATGCTGCTTATTGTGCAGCAGAAGCAGGTGCATCAGCCGGAGCCTGTGGAGCTTGTTCACCGGCTTTTCGTTGGAAGCCTTTGTCTTTCATGCAGGCATCAAACGCGGCACGGTCAGCATTTTCACCGGCAGCTTGTTGGCATTGGGCAATGGCTTCTTCCACGCTGATTTGCGGAGCCGGATTTGGCGCTTCAGCAGTTTTATTGCTTGAACACGCGCTCAGCAGCAGCACAGCGGTCGCAACGGAGATAAATAAAGTCTTCATATTGTATATTCCTATATTTTATTGATGTTTACCGGAGTTTTCGGTAGTTGCAGAATCGAGTCTGTAAGGTCATTGAGTGGCAAGGATGGGATTTAGTTTCATTTGACGGTGTAAAGTTTACATCATTTAAAAAGCATAATCGTTAATGACAAAAATGAAATGCTCCATTGCTCAACAGCTTGCATTGTTAAATTCTCTAGCAATTATTCAAAAATCATGGCGAAAAACAAGCCGTAAAAATTAAAACCTACAATATACAATCAAAAATCAACAGTGAGATTGACGGTAAGAATGCCGCGTCAGTAAAATCACGGCTAAAGATTGGTTTGACCAATTTTACCGATTTGCACACGCCATACACAGAAAAAAATCATGACAAAATTAGTTCGTCCGCAAAAGGTCAGCGACCAAATATTGGCGGTTTTGGAAGAGCGCATTGCCGCCGGTGAATATCCCGAAGGCCAGAAGATTCCGCCCGAGCGCAGTTTGGCTGAAGAATTTAATGTTTCTCGCCCATCGGTGCGCGTGGCTTTAAATGTGTTGATTGCCAAAAATGTTTTGGAAGCGCGGCAGGGGGATGGTTATTATGTTTCTGCCAAGCCGCAGCAGGATTTTTTGGCTGATTGGCAGGCATTGTTGGGCAAGCACTCCAATTGGGAGCGCGATGTGTATGATTTCAGTTGCCACATCGAAGGCTGCATGGCGGCATTGGCGGCCATGCGTCGCACCGATACGGATTTGAAGCGCATTGAGTTTTGGTTGGCCAACTTTGAAACCGCCTGCCATGAAGGCAATCTGGACCATCAGGCCGAAGCGGATTATTCTTTTCACCAAACCATCGCCGATGCCGCACACAATATTTTGTTCAGCCATTTATCGGCCAGTTTGCTGAAAATGCTTTACGAACAAACCCGCAGCGACATCATTCATGCCGACCATGAGTATAACCCGCGCCCGACCTTAATCGCGCATCACCGTGCCTTGTATGAAGCCATCAAGGCAGGCGATGCGCAACAAGCTGCCGAAATTGCACGCCGACATTTGGATTTTGTGTCCGAACACATTAGAGAAGGACGTGAATACCAAAGCCGCCGCGAACACGCCGGTACTTTGGCGCAGCATGATTTGGATAGAGTCAAAGATTGGTGATTTGATAAAAAGGCCGTCTGAAAACAGGGTAATCTATAGATTGACACTGTTTCAGACGGCCTGATTGATGATAAGCTGCTTAACGGCAATGCTTAGTCGTCGTCATCGCGTCTGTCGCGACGACGGTTAGAGCGGCTATCGTCGTCATCTTCGTAACGGCGCTCACGTTCATTGCGGCTGCCGCGGCGGTCGCCATCTTCATCGTCTTCATAGCAGCTGTTGCGGCCGCGGCCGTTGTAATAATCGTTGTCGCTGTAATCGGTGACATCGGCTTCGCGGTTGCGGTGATAAGAATACGCCGCACCGGCCAAACCGCCTGCTGCTGCGCCGATTAACGCGCCTTTTTTTGTTTTTACCGACCATGCCACCGGCGACGGCGCCCGCAGCTGCGCCGATAGCAGTAGATTTTACCGTGCTGGTGCGTTTGGTTTGCTCGGCGTGGCTGATGGCCGGCATCATCAATGCAGTGCTGGCCAAAGTGGCGGGCAACATGTTTTTCATGTTCATCTCAATTCCTTTGGTAAGGGATTTTCCTTAAAAAATAGTAGGTTAAGGAAAAAGGTAATTTAGCACGAAATCGGTTACACGGTGCAATAATTGCGATAGAATCCGCTTATCGCGATTGGTTGTGATATGAACGATGGAGCGGTTTGTTCAGACAGCCTGTTGATTGGGATTTGTCGCCGATTCGGGTGGGAGCAGGGCGTGTTTTGTGGCATAATTCATCTTCTAATTTTTTAGCCGCAGACATTTCGCGTTGCGGTTTCAATCTATTATCCTGATTCCTTTTTTCAGACAGCCTAACGGATAGGCCGTCTGAAACAGAAAGATACGTCTATGAATCCATTTGCAACTTTAGGCTTGGGCAACGAAATCGTTTCTGCCTTAAGCCAGCAAGGCTATGAAAACCCGACACCGATTCAGGCGGCCGCCATTCCAAAAGCTTTGGCAGGTCACGATTTGTTGGCCGCCGCGCAAACCGGTACCGGCAAAACCGCTGCCTTTATGCTGCCGAGCTTGGAACGTTTGAAACGTTATGCAACCGCCAGTACTTCGCCGGCCATGCATCCGGTGCGCATGCTGGTGTTGACGCCGACGCGCGAATTGGCTGACCAAATCGACCAAAATGTAACGGGTTATATTAAAAATCTGCCGTTGCGCCATACCGTGTTGTTCGGGGGGGTCAACATGGATAAGCAAACCGCCGAACTGCGCGCCGGCTGTGAGATTGTGGTGGCCACTGTCGGCCGCCTGCTTGATCATGTGAAGCAGAAAAATATTAATCTGAACAAAGTCGAAATCGTGGTGTTGGATGAAGCCGACCGCATGTTGGATATGGGCTTCATCGACGACATCCGCAAAATCATGCAGATGCTGCCCAAGCAGCGTCAGACTTTGCTGTTTTCAGCCACTTTTTCGCCGCCGATTCGCAAATTGGCGCAAGACTTTATGAATGCGCCTGAATTGGTAGAAGTGGCTGCGCAAAACACCACAAATGCCAATGTCGAGCAGCACATCATCGCGGTGGACGGCATACAGAAGCGCAATCTGTTGGAGCGTTTGATTGTTGATTTGAACATGAACCAAGTCATCGTATTCTGTAAAACCAAACAAAGCGTGGATCAAGTAACCCGCGATTTGGTGCGCCGTAATATTGCGGCACAGTCGATTCACGGTGATAAGTCGCAGCAAACCCGTTTGGAAACGCTGAATGCATTTAAAGAAGGCAGCCTGCGCGTGTTGGTGGCGACTGATGTGGCCGCGCGCGGTTTGGATATTGCCGAATTGCCGTTTGTGATTAATTACGAGCTGCCGACGCAGGCGGAAGATTATGTGCATCGTATCGGCCGTACCGGTCGCGCCGGTGCCGGCGGTGTGGCGATTTCCTTGATGGATAAAACCGAGCAGAAAATGTTTGAAGCCATTAAGGCCTTAATCGGCAATGATTTGCCGGTGGAGCGCATTGAAGGTTTCGAACCGGGATGGTGGGGTAGCAACGAGGTCGCCCAAACCGAACGCAGGCCGTCTGAAACCCGCAGCCGGGACGATGGACGAAACGAACGCAGCTCGCGCAGTGAACGGTATCAGCGCAACGCCCGCAGCGATCGTGCCGAAAAAACGCGTACCGACAGAAACGATCCCGGTGCGGCATGCGGCAGAATCGCCGGGCGCCGCCGCAGCCGTTTCGAACGCCAACCGTGCGCACTGCTGCAACCGGATTATGGCGCACAACCGAAATAAAAAGCGGCCGCCTGCCTGAGAACGGGGTGTTTTGATGATAAAGGCCGTTTGAAAGCACACACTTTCAGACGGCCTTTTTATTGGCGGTAGAATCCGTTAAATCAAATCCGGTAACAATACCTTGTGGATGTAAACTGAACTGCATTACCGGAAAATGAACGGGAGTCGGAAATCTTGAAAAGGGTTTCAGCCTTATTTCAACAAAATGGCGGGCTGGTAGCCGCGCGCAGCTTCCGAACCGTCAAACGGCACCACGACACCATCATCATAAGTAATGTATACCCGATATTTCACGACGGTGTCGGGCGTGGCCGGATTTTTTGCAATAAAGGGAAACGCGGTATATTCGCCCGCTTCCATGCGGCCGGTGTAAACCACTTTTTCAATATCCCCATCTGTATTTTTCGTAACAGTATGGCGCCAGTTGGGCATCGGGTGGATAAAAAGCATCTTCACCCCGCTTGGAACCAGCATCTCTACCTTGGTTACCGCTTTACCGCGGTTGGTCGGCACGTTAAGGCGGAAATGGTCGGATTTACCCGACATGCTGTCCACACCATTGGCGAAATTTCTCACGGTCACATGGGCTTGGGCGACAGATGCCAACCCCAGCAACAAAATCAATGCGGCAGTTGTTTTTTTCATACGGACTCCTTGCTACTACTACGGTTATGGGGTGACACGGTGTTTTATATTTTATATCACGGCAGCAGGATAACATGTCCTTAAGTTCCAATCAATTAGGGGATATTTGGAAGAAGGGTTTGTCCTGACAAAGGGTTTTGAAAAACCGGATTCCGCCATTGCCGGATACCTGCTCCGACAGTCCGGCATAGCATATCGGTTAAAGTGCGAATCTGTAAAGATTCGCACTTTTTCAGACGGCCTTATTTCTTGTCGTCTTTCACTTCTTCAAAGTCGGCATCAACGACATCGTCGTCTTTCTTAGACGAACCGTCTTGAGCTGCGCCTTCGCCAGCCTGTGCTTCGGCTTGCGCTTGGGCGTAAACCATTTCGCCCAGTTTTTGGCTGGCTGCGCCCAAGGCTTCGGCTTTGGCGTCGATGTCGGCTTTGTCTTCGCCTTTCACAGCTTCTTCAGCGGCTTTCAAAGCTTCTTCGATTTTGGCTTTTTCGTCGGCATCCAGTTTGTCACCGTAGTCGGCCAAAGATTTTTTCACTGAGTGAATCAGGGCTTCGGCTTGGTTGCGTGAAGCGACCAATTCGGTCAGTTTTTTATCTTCTTCCGCGTTGGCTTCCGCGTCTTTCACCATGCGTTCGATTTCTTCTTCGCTCAAGCCCGAAGAACCTTGAATGGTGATGTTGGCCGCTTTGCCGGTGCCTTTGTCTTTGGCGGAAACGTGCAGGATACCGTTGGCGTCAATGTCGAAAGTCACTTCGATTTGCGGCATACCGCGTGGTGCCGGAGCGATGTCGCCCAAGTTGAACTGACCCAGTGATTTATTGGCAGAAGCACGCTCGCGTTCGCCTTGCAACACATGAATGGTTACGGCCGATTGGTTGTCTTCGGCGGTAGAGAAAGTTTGTGATGCTTTGGTCGGAATGGTGGTGTTTTTCTGAATCAGCTTGGTCATCACGCCACCCATGGTTTCGATACCCAAAGACAGCGGAGTCACGTCAAGCAGCAACACGTCGCTGCGGCCGCCGCCCAATACTTCGCCTTGAATCGCAGCGCCCACAGCCACGGCTTCGTCAGGGTTCACGTCTTTGCGAGGGGCTTTGCCGAAGAATTTTTCCACTTCTTCCTGCACTTTAGGCATACGGGTTTGACCGCCCACCAAGATTACGTCGTCGATTTGGCTTGTGCTCAAGCCTGCATCTTTCAAGGCAATGCGGCAAGGTTCGATAGAACGCTTGATAAGGTCTTCCACCAAAGATTCGAATTTGGCGCGGCTCAGTTTCAATACCAAGTGTTTCGGACCGCTCGCATCCATGGTGATGTAAGGCAGGTTGATTTCGGTTTGCTGGCCGCTCGATAATTCGATTTTGGCTTTTTCGGCAGCTTCTTTCACACGCTGCATGGCCATCGGATCACCTTTCAAATCAATGCCTTGTTCTTTTTTGAACTCGTCAATGATAAAGTCGATGATGCGTTGGTCGAAGTCTTCGCCGCCCAAGAAGGTATCGCCGTTGGTGGCCAATACTTCAAACTGTTTGTCGCCGTCTACATCGGCAATCTCGATAATCGAGATATCGAAAGTACCGCCGCCCAAGTCGTAAACCGCGATTTTGCGGTCACCGCCGGATACTTTGTCCATACCGAAGGCCAATGCGGCTGCGGTCGGCTCATTGATGATGCGTTTTACATCCAAACCGGCGATGCGGCCGGCATCTTTGGTGGCTTGGCGTTGGCTGTCGTTGAAGTAAGCCGGAACGGTAATCACCGCTTCAGTTACTTTTTCGCCCAAATAAGCTTCGGCGGCTTCTTTCATTTTACGCAATACTTCGGCCGAAACTTGCGGTGGCGACAATTCTTTGCCTTGCGCTTTTACCCATGCGTCGCCGTTGGCAGATTTGATGATTTCAAACGGCATGGTTTCGATGTCGCGTTGTACTTCTTTGTCTTCAAATTTGTGGCCGATTAAGCGTTTGGCCGCATAGATGGTGTTTTTTGCATTGGTGACGGCTTGGCGTTTGGCCGGTGCGCCGACCAATACTTCGTTGCCGTCGAGGTAGGCGGCCACTGAAGGGGTGGTACGTGCGCCTTCGGCGTTTTCAATGACTTTTGTTTGGCCGTTTTCAGAGATGGCCACGCAAGAGTTGGTTGTACCTAAGTCGATACCGATTACTTTTGCCATAGTGTGATAGCTCCTGGTAAAAAATTAAATTACTGATTAATGAATTTATTGAACTTGTTGTTGAGTTGGCTTGTAGATAAGGGTGTTCAATTTTTTTTCAAGGCTTGAGATGAAATTTTTTTATGATTTAATTCAAGTGCTTGATTTATTTATCCACAGGCTGTTTAGGGTGTTGGTTTGTTTTTTCAGACGGCCTTGTTATCCGAATCTTGTTCCGATGGTTCGGAATGATTTTCCGAAAGCGGCGGATTGTTTACCGGTATGGAATAAGGCCGTCTGAAAATTTTATGCTTGATAAACAGCATCAAGCGGTGCTTTCAATCTTCTTTTTTTGCCACCACAACCATGGCCGGACGCAACACGCGTTCAGACAATGAATAACCTTTTTTCATCACATTGACGATGGTGTTGGGCTCTTGCTCGCTCACCACGGTTTGCACGGCTTGGTGTTGGTGCGGGTCGAGTTTGTCGCCCACAGCAGGGTTGATTTCTTTGATTTGGGTGGCATCGAATGCTTTTTGCAATTCGTTCAAGGTCATTTGCACGCCCATTTTCAAGGCTTCGAAATTACCGCTTTGGTCCAGCAAAGCCATTTCCAGATAATCTTTTACCGGCAGCATTTCAGCGGCGAATTTTTGACCGGCAAATTTATGGGTCGCGGCGATTTCTTCCTGATGACGGCGACGCAGGTTTTGCTCATTGGCCAAACCGCGCAATTGTTCGTCTTTGAGCTGGCCTTCCAATTCTTCAATGCGCGCCTGCAGATCTTCAATGGCCGGCTCAGGCGCTGCTTCGGCTTCAGCGGATTCGGTTTCAGCAACGGCCTCAGCTGCGTGCGCTTCTTGAGTTTCTACTTTTTCTTCTTCGGTGTTTGGGTTTTGTTCAGTCATGTCCGACATCCTTCGTTCAACGGGAAATAGTTTAATAAACCGCATATAAGGCCGTCTGAAAAAATTTCAAGCCAAATAAACTTTAAATCTCTAAGAGAACTTTTGGTTATAAACTTATCTGTTAATCGGCTATGATAAACTCAATGAAAACGGTAAGATAACAGTTTTATCAGTTTCAGACGGCCTTTACCATCATGAAAAAAACCACATCTGCCCCTCCGAAAAAAGACCATCTCAATACCCGCAGTTTCGATTTGTGGAATGCGATTCTTGAAGAAACCGCCGCCGCCGCCAACGCCGAGCCGATGCTGGCCAGTTTCCTGCACCAAACCGTGTTGCGCCACGATTCGCTTGATGCCGTGTTGGCATTTCATTTATCGAGCAAACTCGGCAGTCCGATTATGGATGTGCGCGCGTTGAACGAAATCTGCCTGCAAGCGTTTGCCGATGATTGCTGCATTATCGACAGCATGAAACAAGATTTGCAGGCCATTTACGAGCGCGACCCGGCTTGTGACGAATATTCGCTGCCGCTGCTTTATTTCAAAGGGTTCCACGCCATTCAGGCGCACCGCATCAACCATTGGCTGTATAACAACGGCCGCAAAACCTTGTCTTATTTCCTGCAAAACCGTATGTCGGAAGTGTTCGGCGTCGATATCCACCCTGCCGCACGTTTCGGCCACGGCCTGATGCTTGACCATGCCACCGGTTTCGTGGCCGGTGAAACCGCCGTTTTGGGCAACAATATTTCCATCCTGCACGGTGTGACCTTGGGCGGCTCGGGCAAAGAATGCGGCGACCGTCACCCGAAAGTTTCAGACGGCGTGATGATAGGCGCGAACGCTTCGATTTTGGGCAATATCCGCATCGGCGAAAACGCCAAAATCGGCGCCGGCAGCGTCGTGGTAGCCGATGTGCCGTCGTCGATTACCGTGGTCGGCGTGCCGGCCAAACCAATCGGCCGCTCGTCTAAAGTGCCGTCGCAAGACATGAATCAGTATATTGAATTGTCGGGTGCGGATTTTGTGATTTGACGGAATAAATACAGCCTTTAAAAATACAATTTTCTTTGTAAGGCAAACTTAACGCATGCTTAAAAAGATGAAACAGCCTAAATCAGATGCCGCAAAACTCTGTCGGGTCGTGGATGAGATTCTTTGGCGGATGTGGGATCCGCTGGAAATCAATGATGAAGAAAATTGCCGCGATGAATATCAAAGCTATGCGTATGTGCTGACAGGTATGCTTGGGCGTGGCGCAGATAAACATGAAATTGCGCAATATTTGGCGCAATTGCAAAGCGAGGCGATGGGTTTAAGCGGTATGGACAAACGCCGCACCGAGCAGACGGCACAGGAAATTTGTACCGCTTATGGGCAGTTGAGGTAATTTTGAATGATGAAAAAATGCCGTCTGAAAACAAGTATTTTCAGACGGCATTTTCTATAGGGTTTATTCAATCGGCGGTTGCGGTGCCCCGGCCGGACGTTTGTAGCGGTTGTACATAAACAGATACTGCGTTGGGAAACGTTGAATCCAATACTCCATGTTTTGATTGATGATACGTGCATCGTGGGCTTTGTCGCCGTTGAGTTCGTCTTGCAGAGGTTCGATGTGCAGCGCAAATCCTTGGCCATCGGGCAGGCGTTCGCCGACGAAAAACAGCGCTTTCACGCCTTTGACTTGGGCGAGTTTGCCCGCTAGTGTCATGGTATAAGCCGGACGGCCGAAGAAATCGACCCACACGCCGTCGCCGCCTTCTTCGGGCGCGGGTACATGGTCGGGCAATACGATGGTGGCTTCACCGGCGCGCAGGGCTTTGATAACCTGCTTTACGCCTTGGATGTTGGTCGGCGCGGTTTTGCCCTTGCCGCGCACACGTCCGGCCTGCATGACGGCATCGACGGCTTTGAATTTAGGCGGTTTGTACATGGCGGTCAGCGGAAAAGGCAATTGCTGGCTGATGTAGCGGCCGGCCAAATCATAGCTGCCGATGTGCGGTGTGATGAAGAGCAAGCCCTGCTGATTATCCAAGGCCGTCTGAACGTGTTCCCAGCCGTTAATTTGTTTGAACAGCGTTTCAATCTCTTCAGGCCGTCTGAAAAAAGCCACGGGCAGTTCCAAACCGCCTTTGGCTGTTTCGCGGAACACGGTTTGAATCATCTTATTATCGGGCTGCAAACCGGCTTGGCGCATATTGGCGCGCACGCGCTGCCGGTCTTCCTTGAGAAAATAAAATGCCACACTGCCCGAAACGTTGCCCAGTGTGTGCAACAGCGGCATCGGCAGCGCGGCAAAGCATTTGAATAACAGAATAACGAGGGTTTGCATGGGCGTAAATGTCCAGTCAATTGTGAGAGTGTGATTATAGTATAATGGCAGGGCGTTTCTATCACTTTAAATTTAAGTATTTTTAAGAAACAAGGGAAAACTGGGTGATTGTTTTATTATTTCTCATTTTAGGGCCTTTTATAGGTTTAATCGGTTTGGTATGGTTTGACGGGGCATGGAGTGGGCTGGACGCGGAAATATTGCTACTGGCTTGGTTGCTGGGCGCGGTTCCCGCCGGGCTGTGCGGCTGGGTTGTCCGAATCGCTAAATTAACACGAGGTTGGATGGGCAGTGTTGCGGCGGCATTTATCGGCGCGGCCTGCGGTGCATTATTTGGGACGGTACTGTTCAGAGACTTGGAAGCGGGCATTGTCTTCGGCAGCTGCGGCGCATTTTCCGCACTGGTGCTGTCGGTATTTCTGCCGCCTGAAAAGAGGAAGGATACTTGATAAAACCGCTCGGTTTTGCTACAATCCCAGCTGCATTAAGAGTTGGGAATTCCATGCCAACCTGCTTTTCGAAAAGAAAAGTAAGGTGGACGGTCGCAAGGCCGATGTGGCTCGCCAGAGCAATCCGAACCCGCTTAATGCGGGAATTTTTTTGTCTGTTGCAAAAGAATTTCGTGCATTTAAATAAGTAAATAAGAAAAATTCTTATTTGTATAGTGGGGTTGGGCAAAAACTGCTATGATTTTTGCCGTTTGATTATGTAAGTAAATAGGCCGTCTGAAAACCTAACGGCTTATTTAAAAAAAGAAAGAATGAGTAATGAGCGAATTTTTGTTTACTTCTGAATCTGTATCCGAAGGCCATCCCGACAAAGTGGCCGACCAAATTTCCGATGCGGTTTTGGATGCGATTTTAGCGCAAGACCCGACCGCACGTGTGGCGGCGGAAACCTTGGTGGCTACCGATTTGTGCGTGCTGGCCGGCGAAATCACCACCACCGCCGAGATTGATTACGAACAAGTGGCGCGCGACACCGTAAAACGCATCGGCTACAACAATCCCGAGTGGGGCTTTGCCGCCGATACCTTTAAATTGGTGTTGAACTACGGCGAACAATCACCCGACATCGCCCAAGGTGTCAACGAAGGCGAGGGCATTGATTTGAACCAAGGCGCGGGCGACCAAGGCCTGATGTTCGGCTATGCCTGCGACGAAACCCCGACATTGATGCCGTTTGCCATCTACTACAGCCACCGCCTGATGCAGCGTCAAAGCGAATTGCGCAAAGACGGCCGCCTGCCGTGGTTGCGCCCTGATGCCAAAGCGCAATTAACCTGTGTTTACGACAGCGAAACCGGCAAAGTAAAGCGCATCGATACCGTGGTATTGTCGACCCAACACGATCCGGAAATCAGCCACGAAGAGTTGGCCAAAGCTGTGATTGAACACATCATCAAGCCGGTGTTGCCGTCTGAAATGCTGACCGGCCAAACCAAATACCTGATTAACCCGACCGGTAACTTCGTGATTGGCGGCCCGCAAGGCGACTGCGGTTTGACCGGCCGTAAAATCATCGTCGATACCTACGGCGGTGCCGCACCGCACGGCGGCGGCGCGTTCTCCGGCAAAGACCCGTCTAAAGTTGACCGTTCTGCCGCTTATGCCACCCGCTATGTGGCGAAAAACATTGTGGCCGCCGGTTTGGCGACACAATGCCAAATCCAAGTGTCTTACGCCATCGGCGTGGCCGAGCCGACTTCGATTTCGATCGATACCTTCGGCACCGGCAAAATCAGTGAAGCCGATTTGATTAAATTGGTGCGCGAACACTTTGACCTGCGCCCGAAAGGCATTGTGCAAATGTTGGACTTGCTGCACCCGCGTTACAGCAAAACCGCCGCCTACGGTCACTTCGGCCGCGAAGAGCCTGAGTTTACTTGGGAGCGCACCGACAAGGCGCAAGCATTGAGAGCCGCTGCCGGTCTTTAATGATGAAAGAACCAAAGGCCGTCTGAAACTTATGTTTTCAGACGGCCTTTTCTCTTATACAATAGCTGCATTATTTTTCTATGAATAAAGGACACAGCCATGTTCGGTAAAAACCTGTTTGAAGAAGTGACCTCGAAATTGAGCGAAACCATTGCCAACAGTCCGGCTAAAGATGTTGAGAAAAACGTCAAAGCCATGTTGGGCAGCGCGTTTAACCGCATGGATTTGGTGACCCGTGAAGAATTTGATATCCAGCAGCAAGTGTTGATTAAAACCCGCACCAAATTGGTGGAGCTGGAAGCGCGTCTGGTCAAGCTGGAAGCAGCGCAAAATCCTGCGGCCGAAGAAAACATGGTTGAATCTGCCGCCAAAGTGGAAGCAGCCGTTGAATCGGTAACCAAAGCAGACAGCGCCGAATAAGGCCGTCAATCATGTCGCTCGCTTTGGTTTACAGTCGCGCCCTAAGTGGCATGAATGCGCCGTTGGTCGAGGTGGAAGCCCATCTTGCCAACGGTTTGCCGCATTTCAATATTGTCGGGCTGCCGGATACCGAAGTGAAGGAAAGCCGTGACCGTGTGCGGGCGGCGATTATCCAAAGCGGCTTTGATTTTCCGGCAAAAAAAATCACCGTCAATCTGGCGCCGGCCGATTTGCCCAAAGAATCCGGCCGGTTTGATTTGCCCATTGCCATCGGCATTTTAGCCGCGTCAGGTCAGATTTCGATGGAGAAACTGGCGCAATACGAATTTGCCGGCGAGCTGGCCTTGTCGGGTATATTGCGGCCTGTGCGCGGCGCATTGGCAATGGCGTGGCAGGGTATGCAGGCAGGGCGGGCTTTTGTGCTGCCATTAGAAAATGCCCGGCAAGCCGCCGTGATGAAAGGCATCACGGTTTACGGTGCGCAATCGCTGGGCGAAGTGGCGGCGCATTTAAATGCCGTCGAGCCTTTGGCGCAAACCGAATGCCCGAATCTCGACAGGCCGTCTCAACATACAAACTTGCCTGATTTAAGTGATGTAAAAGGGCAACATACCGCGCGTTTGGCTCTGGAAATTGCGGCGGCAGGAGGACACAGTTTATTGATGATGGGGCCGCCGGGTACGGGTAAATCGATGTTGTCGCAGCGCTTGCCCGGTATTTTGCCGCCACTGACTGAAGACGAACTGGTCGAAGTATGGGCCTTGCGCTCATTGTTGCCCAATCATCAGCAAGAACTCAGCCACGAGCGGCCGTTTCGGTCGCCCCATCACAGTGCCAGCTCGGCGGCGATGGTCGGCGGCGGTTCGGATCCGCGGCCGGGCGAGATTTCTTTGGCGCACCACGGCGTATTGTTTCTCGACGAATTCCCCGAGTTTGACCGCAAAGTGTTGGAAGTGTTGCGCGAGCCGTTGGAAAACGGTGAAATCCACATTTCCCGTGCGGCGCGGCAGGCGGTCTATCCGGCCAAATTCCAATTGGTGGCGGCGATGAACCCGTGTCCGTGCGGCTATCTCGGTCACCCGAGCAAACCCTGCCGCTGCACGCCCGAGAGCATCGCGCGTTACCGCAGCAAAATTTCAGGGCCGCTGTTTGACCGCATTGATTTAACCATTGAAGTGCCGAGCCTGCCTGCCGCAGAATTGATGCAGCAGCAAGCGGGCGAACCCAGTGCCGATGTGTTACAGCGGGTGTTGGCGGCGCGCGACAGACAATATGCGCGCCAAGGTAAAGTGAATGCCGCCTTGAGCGTGACCGAATTAGACAGCGCGGCCAATATCGAACAGGAAGCGCGCGATGCCTTAGGTGCGATGCTGGAAAAATTATCACTTTCGGCACGCAGTTTCCACCGCATCATACGCGTAGCGCGCACCTTGGCCGATTTGGCCGGCGATAAGGCCGTCGGCCGCAGCCATGTGCTGAAAGCCATCAGCTTCCGCAGGGCGTTGTAATTCCAACACCATTCAGAATAATAAATCCCAGTAGCCCGTTTTTCAGACGGCCTGCTGATAAATGGAGAGGCTGTTAAGTGGCCTGCGCACGGCACATTATGTCGATATTTTGATTTTGCCGAATATAAGAGTTGTTGATAAAATGTCCTATCTGAATAGAGGACGGCGGTTCAGAGTGGTGTTCATACTTTGAGGCCGTCTGAAAAATAAAGGTACGTTATGAAAAAACAGACACAACATGGTAAAGGTATTGCCGGTTTTATTTCAGGGCTGCTGCTCGCGACTGCTGTGATTGTCGGCATTTTGTTTTTCTTAAACAAAGGCAATCAAAACCAATTCAAAGAACTGGCTCAGCCGGAGCAAACTTCCGAGCCTGAAGTTTTGCAGCCGCAAGCGCTGCCTAAGCCGGTGGAAAAACCTGCTTCAGAAGCAGAGCCGGCTGCCCCTGTTGAGCCGGATACCAAAGCCGGCGAAGCGGATACCGCCGCTTCAGAAGCGCAAGATACGCCGTCTGAAACCGAGCAGCCTAAGGCCGATGAAAACAAACCTGCCACCCCTGCGGCGGTGCCTGTGCCAATGCCGAAAGCCACTGTTGGACCTAAAGTCACGACAGATGCCGAAGATGACCGCGATGCCGCCGAACGTGCCGCTCAAGAGCGCGAAGAGCGTGCTGCCGCAGAGAAAAAAGCCGTTGAAGCCAAACGCAAAGCCGAATTGGCACAAAAACGTGCGGAAAAAGCCAAAGCGGATAAAGCTGCCGCTGATAAAAAAGCCGCAGCCGAATTGACTGCCCAACAAAAAGCCCGAGCCGAGCGCAAACTGGCCGAGAAAAAGGCCGCAGAGAAAAAAGCAGCAGAGAAAAAAGCAGCAGAGAAAAAAGCAGCAGAGAAACAGCCTGCCAAGCCAACTCCGGAGCAAATCTTAAACAGCGGCAGCATTGAAAAAGCGCGCAAAGCTGCAGGTGAAGAAGCGAAGAAATCAAGCAAAGCTGTAGGCGAAGAAGCGAAAAAATCAAGCAAAGCTGCCGACAGCAAAGCCAATGCAAGCCCGAAATCTTCGGATAAAAAAGTGATTGTACAAATGGGTTCATATGCCGACCGTGCTTTTGCCGATGCGCAACGTGCCAAATTGGCCATGATGGGCGTGCAGTCCAGTGTGGTAGAAGGATCGGCCAACGGTAAGAAAGTGTACCGCCTGCAAAGCGGTGTGTTGGCACAAGATGCAGCCCAGCGCGTGCAGCAAACCTTGAAGAAAAACGGCATAAGCAGCTTTACCCGTTCGGTTCAATAAGGAATGATGATGAAAATGAAATTATTCTCGGCATTGATGGCCTTGTCTTTGGCCGGTATGGCGCAAGCCGCTACCGAAGGCAAGGATTACCAAGTGCTGGCCAAACCGATTCCGCAGGTTCAGACAGATAAGGTGGAAGTGTTGGAATTTTTCGGTTACTTCTGCGTGCATTGCTACCATTTGGATCCGGTGTTGTTGAAGCACAGCCAATCCTTTGCCAAAGACACATACTTGCGTACCGAGCATGTAGTTTGGCAGCCGGAAATGTTCGGCATGGCACGCGTGGCCGCTGCGGTGAACAGTTCCGGTTTGAAGTACCAAGCCAATCCGGCTGTGTTCAAAGCGGTATATGAGCAAAAAATCAACCTGGCCGACAGTGCAACTTTCAAACAATGGGCTGCGGCGCAAAAAGGTTTTGACGGTAAAAAATTGGTTGCCGCCTATGATTCAGCAGCCAATCAAGCTCAAGCCAGAAAAATGCAAGGTTTGACCGAAACCTACCGTATCGAAAGCACGCCGATGGTGATTGTCGGCGGCAAATATGAAGTGTTGTTCAACGGCGATTATCAAAACGGCATGAGAACCATTGATGAATTGGTTGCCAAAGTGCGCAGTGAGCGCGGTTTGAAGTAGGCAGGCAGCCGTGTAAAAAGTAAAGGGCGGCCTTGGCCAAATCCGCCAATCATTGAGATAGCTACCGATTATCATGAATAACAAACAGGCAGTCTGAAAAGGCTGCCTGTATTTTCATTCCAAATTATAATGCTTGTCGGAAATGGTTTCAGAGGACATGAAACCATTTGACGTGAATATTGTCGTAAGCAATATTTGATGAATGAAGCAGCTTAATGTTTTGATTGATAAACAGGCCGAGACCTTTGTAAAATACTTCATTGGAGCGTATTTCTTCGTTATGCGCCCCTCTAAAGCTTGTCTATCTGTATGATATGTTTGTGCTTTCTACGCTGCTTGCTTTGAACCGCACTCAAATTTGGAGTTTTGCAAGTGTAGAAAAACGTCGGTTGTTTACACTTTTTATGCCAAACGGCTTTTATTTTTGCCTGAATGATTGTTTTAGGATTTTTGAGCATTATTAAGAACCATGCGGCTTTGCCTTCGGAATCTTTGACAACACTCAAAAATCCCAAGATGGGTCTTCAGGCAAAAAAGAAAAAGTGGAAACAACGCTAGGATTTTCTACACCCCAGGCCGTCTGAAAGAGGTTTAATGGATATTATATTGTTGTTGAAAGCCCTGATTTTGGGCGTTGTTGAAGGATTGACCGAATTTTTACCGATTTCGAGCACGGGACACTTGATTGTGGTCGGCGATTTACTGAATTTCCACAGCAACGGCAAAGTGTTTGAAATCGCCATCCAATTAGGCGCGGTATTGGCGGTGGTTTTTGAGTATCGCCAACGTTTTGGCAGGGTAATCCGCGGTATCGGCAGGGAACGCGCGGCGAACCGTTTTGTGTTGAATTTGGCAGTGGCGTTTGTGCCGGCAGCGGTGGTGGGTTTGTTGTTTAGCAAACAGATTAAGCTTTATTTGTTTAACCCGATTACTGTGGCCACCATGCTGGTGTTGGGCGGCTTTTTTATTTTGTGGGTGGAGAAACGCCAACAAAGCCGTGCACCGAAGGTGGTGAATGTTGATGATATACGCCCGATTGATGCTTTTGTGGTCGGTTGTGTGCAGATTTGTGCTTTAGTGCCGGGAACGTCGCGCTCGGGCAGTACCATCATGGGTGGTATGCTGTGGGGATTGGAGCGCAAGGTAGCGACTGAGTTTTCATTCTTCTTGGCCGTGCCGATGATGATTGCGGCAACTTCTTACGATATTTTGAAACATTATAAACTGTTTACCCTGCAAGACATCGGTTTGATTGCAGTCGGTTTCATCGCTGCATTTTTCGCCGGTTTGCTGGCGGTGAAAGCTTTGCTGAAATTTTTGGCAACAAAAAATTATGTGCCGTTTGCCTATTACCGTATTGTTTTCGGCGGCTTGATTCTGCTGACTTGGGCGATGGGTTGGGTGCAGTGGACTGAATAAATCAGTTTGAAAAAAGGCCGTCTGAATATTCAGACGGCCTTTTTATAATCATTCAATTAATCATTCAATAATTTCGGTAAACACAATCGGTTTGCCGCGACGGGTAAGGGTAGCAAAACCTTCCTGAACATGCCAGCGGGTGGAAAGGTTGCTGTATTCTACGCCCTTTGCCCACGATTGGATTTGCTTCAGGCTTTCCACCGTGTTGCCTTGGCGCAGTTCTACCGTCATCGGGCTGTTGCTGTTGATGTAAATGGCGGTAATGCGTTGACCGTCGGCGGCTTCGTAGTTGACGGAATACGTTTCGGCTTCGGCCACAACCGGTATCGGTGCGGAAGGGCGTACAGCTTTATGTGAACCGCAGGCGGCGCAAAGGGAAATCAAGAACAAAATGGCGGCGTGTCGAATCATGGTGTGTGTTTAGTAATGATGATGGGGAATTTCGCCATCTAGATGATAGCGGATACTACAATAGGGGCATTCAATGTCGCTGTTGGACTGAATCGGCAGGAATACACGCGGGTGGCCGTTCCACGTTTCGTATTTGGGACCCGCGCAATGCAGCGGCAAATCTTGCGGTGTGATGTGGATAATGGGATTATCGGTTGTTTGTGGCATGATGATTCCTTGGCAGTTTGCTGTTTATTGTACGACAGAAGCACGGTTTTGTGCACAAGCTTTGTGGGTTTGGATTCGGCAAATAAAAGGCCGTCTGAAATTATCTTGCTTTCAGACGACCCCTACATTCATGGCTTAATCATTAGCACACTTCAACCAACCAGCCGTGTTTGTCTTCAGCCAAACCGTATTGGATGTCGGTGATGGCTTTGCGGATGGCGGTGCCGCGCGCTTGGCTTTGCACGTTGATTTCTTTGCCGTTAATCACAAATGAAGTCACCGGCGAAATCACGGCGGCGGTGCCGGTGAGAATGGCTTCGGCGCCGTTTTTAATCATGGTTTGCAATTCGTCAACGGTGAAGTTGCGTTCGGTTACTGTGTAGCCCAAGTCTTTGGCTACGGTCAATACGGAATCACGGGTGACACCGTGTAGGAATTCGTCGGTCAGCGGTTTGGTCACCAATTCGTCGCCGTTGATAACGATGAAGTTGGATGCGCCGGTTTCCTGTACGTCACCGTTCGGGCAGAACAAGACTTGCGCCGCACCGTGTTCTTCTTTCGCTTTCAGCACCCAAGGCATGGCCGAAGCATAATTACCGCCGCATTTCACGCGGCCCATGTGCGGCGCGCAGCGGATGTGTTCGGTTTCTACCAAAATTTTCACCGGCGAACCCATTTTGAAGTAGTCGCCCACAGGAGAAGCCAAGATATACAGCAGTGCAGTTTGCGATGGTGCGCCGGCTTTGCCGATAATCGGGTCGGTGCCGATTAAGGTCGGGCGCAGGTATAAGGCAGCAGGTGCGTCGGGGATTTCATCAGCGGCACGTTTTACCAGTTCAATCAAAGCGTCTAAATAGGTTTCGGTTTCCGGTTTCGGTAAATGCAGGATTTCCGCGCTTTGCTGCATGCGGGCGATGTTGGCAGTCGGGCGGAACATCACGATTTTACCGTCGGCCTGACGGAAGGCTTTCAAACCTTCGAAGCATTCGCTGCCGTAGTGCAGGGCATGCGCGCCGGCCGGAATGGTCAAATCATTTGAAGGCTGCCATTTGACCGGCTGCCATTGGTTGTCTGTAAATTCGATTACCGGCATTTCGGCGTGAAATACGCTGCCGAATACGGCTGGAACGGGTCTGCTCATGATATGGCCTTTCTTATTCTTAAATGATCTGGATTCGATAGATTAAAAGCTAAACAATACGCCTGTCGATATGGTTTTGGCAAGTGGAAAAAAACGGATTTTTAACGTAATTTTTCAGGCTTAAATACGGCAGAAGCCGAGCAGACGGGCAATGCATGGAAAACAGTTTGCTAAATTGTCAGCAATTAGTGATTACCAAAGGCCGTCTGAAAATGATGGCGGCGAATCTTTCTGCGTTGTACCGTTCTATCCTAAACGAAATAAATCGTTTAAACTTACACAGGATTATTTTCAGACGGCCTCATCAGCTTAGGCCGCATGCACGGAGAATTGAATGAAAGTTGTTTACCTGATTGTTAAAATTTTGATTTTGCTGGTGTTCTTGCTGCTGGCCGTGAGCAATACCCAAGTGGTGTCGTTTTTCTACCTGCCGGGGCAGCACGTAGAAGTACCGTTGATTGTGGTGTTGTTCGGCGCATTTGTGGTCGGCATTGTGTTCGGTATGTTTGCGCTGTTCGGCCGTTTGCTCGGATTGCGCAGTGAAGCCAACCGCCTGCGTGCCGAAGTGAAAAAACACGGCCGCATGACCGAGCAAGACATTCAGAAAGCCACGCCTACTGTGCCGGCGGCGACAACGGCATCTACCCCAATCAATCTGATGCAGAAATAAATAAGGATGCTCATGGATAACGAATTATGGGTCATCTTGCTGCCGATTATCCTGTTGCCGGTGTTTTTCGCGATGGGGTGGTTTGCCGCGCGGGTGGACATGAAAACGGTGTTGAAACAGGCCAAAAGCATTCCGACCGGTTTCTATAAAAGCTTGGACGCGCTGGTTGACCGCAATAATGGCCGCGCCGCCCGCGAACTGGCCGAAGTGGTGGATCAGCAGCCTCAATCTTACGATTTGAACCTGACCTTGGGCAAACTCTACCGCCAGCGCGGCGAGAACGACAAGGCCATCAATATGCACCAAGCCTTGCTCGAGTCGCCTGATACCGTCAATGAGAAGCGCGAACGCGTGTTGTTTGAATTGGCGCAAAACTACCAAAGCGCCGGTTTGGTCGACCGTGCCGAGCAAATCTTCATCGGCTTGCTCGAGGGCGGCATGGCGCGGGAAGCCCGCCATCGTCTGATGAGCATTTACCAACAAGACCGCGATTGGGCAAAAGCCATCGAAATGGCACAATTATTGAGCCACAACGAGCAGACTTATCAATTCGAGATTGCGCAGTTTTATTGTGAAATCGCCCACGGTGCGCTGTTTAAATCCAATTTCGACGTGGCGCGCTACAACGTGCAAAAAGCCTTGGAAGCCAATAAAAAATGTACCCGTGCCAACATGATTTTGGGCGACATCGAAGTCAAACAGGGCAACTTTTCCGCTGCGGTTGAAGCCTATGGCGCGATTGAGCAGCAAAACCACTCTTACCTGAGCATGGTCGGCGAGAAAATGTATGATGCCTATGCCGCCCAAGGCAAGCAAGAGGAAGGCTTGAACCGCTTAATCGGCTACATGAAAACTTTTCCTGATCTGGATTTGATTAACGTTATCTACGAAAAAGCCTTGCTGCTCAAAGGCGAAGCGGAAGCAGCCGCATTGGCTGTGGAATTGGTGCGTCAAAAACCGGATTTAAACGGCGTGTACCGTTTGCTCGGTTTGAAGCTGAGCGACATGCCGGCGGAATGGAAAGGTGATGCCGATATGATGCGCGCCGTTGTCGGCCGCCAACTGCAAAAAAGTGTGATGTACCGCTGCCGTAATTGCCATTTCAAATCGCAGGTGTTTTTCTGGCATTGTCCGGCGTGTAACAAATGGGAAACTTTCGCGCCCAACCGTATTGAAGTGTAAGTGCTTGAATTGTGAAGGCCGTCTGAAAAAATATTTTTCAGACGGCCTTTTTTTATGTAGATCGTGATTATACGGCCACCGCCGCTTTAATATGCGGATGCGGATCGTAATCCACCAATTCAAAATCTTCAAAGGTGAAGGCAAACAAATCTTTCACATCCGGGTTGATTTTCATGGTCGGGAGCGGACGCGTGTCGCGGCTCAATTGCAGTTCGGCCTGTTCAAAGTGGTTGCGGTAAAGGTGGGCATCGCCGAAAGTATGGATAAATTCGCCCGCTTCCAAACCGCACACTTGCGCCACCATCATGGTCAGCAGGGCATAGCTGGCGATGTTGAATGGCACGCCCAAGAAAATATCGGCGCTG
Source organism: Neisseria weixii (assembly GCF_042658245.1). Classification (NCBI taxonomy): domain Bacteria; kingdom Pseudomonadati; phylum Pseudomonadota; class Betaproteobacteria; order Neisseriales; family Neisseriaceae; genus Neisseria; species Neisseria weixii. The sequence continues at coordinate 26,408 of NZ_JBHSPY010000006.1, read as the reverse complement.
CGTTGGTAGAGCTGGCAGGAAAGTTTGCCGTCGGCCACATAAAATTGAAACAGCGCATGGCATGGCGGTAAGGCCATTTCGTCCACCAAAGCCGGATTCCATGCGGAAACGATTAAACGGCGGCTGTCGGGATTTTTTTTGATTTGTTCCACCACATTGGCGATTTGGTCGATGTGACGGCCATCGGGAGCCGGCCAACTTCGCCATTGGTAGCCGTAAACCGGGCCTAAATCGCCGTTTTCATCGGCCCATTCGTCCCAAATCGACACATTATTGTCTTTCAGGTATTTGATGTTGGTGTCGCCTTTGAGAAACCACAGCAATTCATGAATGATGGAGCGCAAGTGCAGCTTTTTGGTGGTCAAAAGCGGAAAACCTTGGCTTAAATCGAAGCGCATTTGGTGGCCGAACACAGAGCGTGTGCCTGTGCCGGTGCGGTCGGCTTTGTCGGTGCCCTGTTCGAGAACACGGCGCATAAGGTCGTGATAGGCTTTCATAAGAATTCCTTATATTTGAATGGCTGTCATTTTAGCATTTCAGACGGCCTGATGCATGGGAATTGAATTGGCTGGTTGAATAGCCGCTTAAATGAGATTAAATCACAACCAAAATACATCAAATTGTTGACAAAATTTTGCATTGTATCAAATTTGATGGAAATTTACACAATAAATTTTAGAAATAGAGTTTTTTAATTTTAGTCTGTAATTCCATTTTATATATAAATATAAATAAATAATGCTAATTAATTTTTATTATTCAAAATTAAATTTTTTTAAATAAAAATCCATTTAAAATAATGTCAACAATTTTACAAAAAAATACTTGGCAGCAAAAAAAAATAAGGTTATATTTCATTCCACAAATTTCCTACTTTGGGATGAATTACCATCCGATCATTTTTTTGGAGTGTATCATGACCGATTTAAATGCCTTGTTCGAAAAACTGAAAAAGAACAACCCCAACCAAGAGCCGTTTCACCAAGCTGTAGAAGAAGTGTTTGAAAGCTTGAAACCTTTTTTGAAAGACAATCCTAAATACACCCAGCAAAACCTGTTGGAGCGCATTGTCGAGCCTGAGCGTGTGATTATGTTCCGCGTGACTTGGGTGGACGATAAAGGCGAAGTGCAGGTAAATCGCGGCTACCGCATTCAAATGAGCTCTGCCATCGGCCCTTACAAAGGCGGCTTGCGTTTCCACCCGACTGTTGACTTGGGTGTGTTGAAATTCTTGGCCTTCGAGCAAGTATTTAAAAATGCTTTGACCACCTTGCCGATGGGCGGTGGTAAAGGTGGTTCCGACTTTGACCCTAAAGGCAAATCTGACGCGGAAGTGATGCGCTTCTGCCAAGCCTTCATGACCGAACTCTACCGCCATATCGGCCCGAATACCGACGTACCGGCCGGCGACATCGGTGTGGGTGGTCGCGAAATCGGCTTCTTGTACGGACAATATAAAAAAATCCGCAACGAATTCACTTCTGTGCTGACCGGTAAAGGTTTAACTTGGGGCGGAAGCTTGATTCGTCCTGAAGCTACCGGCTACGGCTGCGTGTATTTCGCACAATTCATGTTGGAAACCAAACAAGACAGCATGAAAGGCAAACGCGTGCTGATTTCCGGTTCGGGCAACGTGGCGCAATATGCTGCTGAAAAATCAATTCAATTGGGCGCTAAAGTGCTGACTGTTTCTGACTCTAACGGTTTTGTTCAATTTGCCGACAGCGGTATGACTGAAGCGCAATTGGCTGCGTTGGTCGAATTGAAAGAAGTACGCCGCGAGCGTTTGTCTGTGTACGCCAAAGAACAAGGCTTGCAATACTTTGAAGACCAAAAACCTTGGGGTGTGGCTGCCGATGTGGCTCTGCCTTGCGCGACCCAAAACGAATTGGACGAAGAAGCAGCCAAAACCTTGCTGGCCAACGGTTGTAAAGTGGTTGCCGAAGGTGCCAACATGCCATCGACTTTGGGCGCAGTAAAACAATTCTTGGATGCGAAAATCCTGTACGCACCGGGCAAAGCATCCAATGCCGGCGGTGTGGCAACTTCAGGTTTGGAAATGAGCCAAAACGCCATCCGCTTGTGCTGGACTCGCGAAGAAGTGGACAAAAACCTGTTCAACATCATGAAAGACATCCATGAGAACTGTGTGAAATACGGTACCCGTGAAGACGGCAGCGTAAACTACGTTGACGGTGCGAATATTGCCGGTTTCGTTAAAGTGGCTGACGCGATGTTGGCGCAAGGTATCTAATCTTTTGGTGATGTAAAATCCGAAAATATATCAAAGGCCGTCTGAAATTTCATACGGCCTTTATTGTTTGGTACCGTGTTGATAAATTTAATCTCCGATAACGGCAAATTTGTCCCAATTGGCCTGTACATAAGCCACCGTTGCGGCCATGTCTTCATCGGCGGTTTCGTAATATTCGCCGTCGAGCTCTTCAAAATCGGCAAACTTGGCACGGATGTTGTCTAACGGTGTATCCGCTTCGGCCAGTTGCTCGATGTCTGCGCCGTATTTTTCATATAAGGCTTCGGCCTTGTCTAAAATTTTCGGGGTCGGCTTAATCCGCCAGCGGCGCAGGCTGTCGGCCACGGGATTGTGAAAAATATATTCGCCGTAACCTGCTGCAATCAGTTGCGCGAAGCCGCCTTCCTGCACTTGGCTGTCGAGATAGCAGTAAGCCACCAGTGTGTGCTGTTCGTCGTTTAACGAAGCCATTTCTTCATCGCCGTTTTGTGCGGTATGGTCGAGATAGGCTGCGCTCAAGGTATAGAGAAACTCGGCAGGGTCGTTGGGGTTGAGTTCGTCACGTTGGAATAAAGTGGTCATATCAGGCCGTCTGAAAAATGGGAATGAACATTATAAGGAAACGGGCAGGGCTGGGAAAGATGGGTAATGATTCAGACGGCCTCATTTATCCGCACCCGCAAATGTGTTATCGTGAAGCCATCATAATAAAGGAAACCATGATGCACACACTTCCCCTGAAAGCGGCGTGTTTTGCCACGCTGCCCAACACGTTTTACAGCACCATCAAGCCCGAGCCGCTGAATCAGCCGTATTGGATTGCGGTCAACGAAACCTTGCTTCAAGAATTGAATATGCCGTCTGAAAGTTTTCAGACGGCCTCAAACCTTGCTTATCTTTCCGGCAGCGCGACGGAATATCAGCCGCAACCCATTGCAACGGTTTACAGCGGCCATCAATTCGGCGGTTACACCCCGCGCTTGGGCGATGGGCGTGCATTGTTGCTGGGTGAAACGCCGGATGAGCATGGCAAAGCGTGGGAATGGCAGCTGAAAGGGGCGGGCAAAACGCCGTATTCGCGTTTTGCCGACGGCAGGGCGGTGTTGCGCTCGAGCGTACGCGAGTATTTGTGTTCCGAAGCCATGCATGGCCTGAAAATTCCGACCACACGTGCCTTGGCTTTAGTGGGTAGCGATGATGGGGTATATCGTGAAACGATGGAAACCGCTGCCGTGGTCACCCGCATTGCCCCGAGCTTTATCCGCTTCGGCCACTTCGAATATTTTTTCTACACCGGCCGCGAAGCCGAGCTGAAAACGTTGGCCGATTTTGTGATTGCGCATTATTACTCCGAATGCCGTGAAGCCGAAAATCCTTATCTGGCTATGCTGCAAACGGTGGCCGGGCGAACCGCCGAAACCGTTGCCGCATGGCAGAGCGTCGGCTTTTGCCACGGCGTGATGAATACCGACAACATGTCGATACTCGGCCTGACCATTGATTACGGCCCATTCGGTTTTATGGAAGGCTACGACCGCCGCCACGTCTGCAACCATTCCGACCACGAAGGCCGTTACGCCTATCATGCCCAACCCTACATCGCGCATTGGAACTTGGCGGCTTTGGCCAATTGTTTTGAATCTTTGGTGCCGGAAAAAGAACTCAACGATTTATTGGAACAATGGCCGGACACTTTTCAGACGGCCTATCTCAAACGCATGCGCCCGAAACTCGGTTTGCTGACTGAGCAGGCAGACGATGCGGAATTGATTGCCGATATGTTTGCCGCGTTGCAAGACAAAAAAGTCGATTTCACTTTGTTTTTCAGAAAATTAAGCGAAGTCAGCAATGTGCATGATGATGCGTTGCCGTCTGAATTAATGGCCTTGTTTGGCGAGCATAATTCGCAATTGTTTGTACGCTGGGCCGGCCGTTACCGCCAACGCCTGCGTGCCGAGAATAGCGGCCATACCGAACGCAAGCAGCGCATGAATCAGGCCAATCCGCTGTATGTGTTGCGCAATTATCTGGCGCAACAAGCCATCGAATTGGCGCAGCGAGGTGATTATCGCGAAATCGAACGCCTGCGCCGCTGTTTGGCCAACCCGTTTGACGCGCGGCCGGAGTTTGCCGATTTCGCCCAACCAGCACCGGAATGGGCGGAAGGGATTGCGGTGAGTTGTTCGAGTTAAAGTGAAAGGCCGAGACCTTTGCAAAACCTCATGAAGCACCAATAAAAATCAAAACAGCCGTCATTCCCACCCAGGCGGCAATCTATTTTTGAGCATGGCAAACTATTGAATAAAATAAGTTTCTGAAATTTTAAGGCGGATTACCGCGTGTAGAAAATCCTAATGGTGTTTACACTTTTGCTTTTTTTTTGCTTGAAGACCCATTTGGGGATTGTTGAATGTTGCCAAGAATGCCGAAAGGCACGGCAACGCCGCATGGTTCTTGATAATGCTCAACAATCCTAAAACAATCATTTAGGCAGAAAATAAAAGCTGTTTTGCATAAAAAGTGTAAACAACCCGACAATTTCCTACATCTCAGGCCGTCTGAAACAGAATTTTGTTTCAGACGGCCTTTTCATTCAATCGCTTATCAAGCCGGTTCGGCCATTTGCAGCGCTTGTTGGATGTCTACCGACACAATTCTCGATACGCCTTTTTCCTGCATGGTCACACCGACGAGCTGCTCGGCCATTTCCATGGTCAGGCGGTTGTGCGAGATGTAGAGGAATTGGGTTTGCGCCGACATTTCTTTCACCAAATTACAGAAACGCGAGGTGTTGGCATCATCGAGCGGCGCATCCACTTCGTCGAGCAGGCAGAACGGCGCAGGGTTGAGGCTGAACAGGGCAAACACCAAGCTCATGGCGGTGAGGGCTTTTTCGCCGCCGGAGAGCAGATGGATGGTGCTGTTTTTCTTGCCGGGCGGGCGCGCCATGATCGACACGCCGGCGGTAAGCAGGTCGTCGCCAATCATTTTCAGCACCGCTTCGCCGCCGCCGAACAGAGTCGGGAAGAAGGTTTGTACTTTTTCGTTGACCGCGTCGAAGGTTTCTTTGAAACGCGCTTTGGTTTTGTTGTCGATTTGGCCGATGGCTTCTTCGAGCAGGTCAATCGCAGCCTGTACGTCTTCGCTTTGGCTGCGGTAATAATCGTCGCGTTCGCGCGCTTCTTCCAATTCCTGCAGGGCGGCGAGGTTGACCGCGCCCAAGGCTTCGATTTGTTGCGTGAGGCTGCCGATTTGGTTGTTCAACACGTTCAGACGGCCTGCTTCTTTGGCCAAAGTTTCCAATTGCGCCAAATCGGCGTTGCGTTCGGTCAGGTTTTGATGGAAGCGCTTGGCGTTAATCAAGGCTTCTTGCTGTTGGAGCAAAGCAGTTTGCGTGGCTGCTTGAAGCTGCGGCAATTTGGCCTGCAAGGTTTGCTGGCGGGCATATTGTTCGCGGCCTTGCGCTTGGGTTTGGTTCAAGGTTTCCTGCAGCACGGCGTATTCTTCGTCGAGTGTCTGCACAGCTTCGATTAATTCTTCGAGCTTGATGTGCTGCTCGTCATCCTGCATTTCGGTTTCGTAAGCCAGCATCAATTCCTGCTGGCGTGCCTGTAAATCCAAGGTTTGTTCGTCTAAACGCGTAAGCTGCTGTTGCAGGTTGTGTTTTTGCTGTTGCAGTTTGTGCGCGGCCACTTCGGCCAAGCCGTAGCGGCGGTTGGCTTCGAGCAGGGCAAGTTGCGCCTGTTTCAGACGGCCTTGCCGGGTTTGGCGGTCGGCAGAAAATTTGTGTTGCTGGTGTTCCAATTCGGTAATGGCTTCGAGCAGGGCGGCGATGTCGTCTTCAAGCCCCTCTGAAGACTGGATCAGAATGGTTTGTTCTTCTTCAAGCTGCGCCAATTCCTGCGTGATGTGTTCGCGACGGATTTGGCCTTGGTTGGTACGTGCCAATAATTCGGCGGCATGCTGCTGGGCTTGGTGGTATTGCTGGGTGTGCTGTTTTTGCTGCCGGGTCAGGTTTTTGTGATGGTTTTCAGCGGCTTGCAACGCAGCTTGTGCTTGGTTGCGGGTTTGTTCGGCAGCGGACAGTTGCGGCGAGAGTTGGCTAAGTTCGGTAGTGAGTTTGTCCAAGCGGGCTTTCTGCGCAATCAGGTTTTCCTGCTGAGGTTCGGCGTAAAGCAACACGCTGACTTTATCAACCTGATGGCCTTCCGGTGTGAGCCAGATTTGTTGGCCGCTCAAATCGCTTTGGTGGGTAAGGGCGTAATCCAAATTCGGCGCGCACAATACGCCGTCGAGCCAATGGTATAAGGCCGTCTGAAAAGGCGCTTGGGCTTGGATTTGGTTCAACAAGGCTTGTGCGGGCAGCGATTTCTTCAGGCCTCCGGTGAGTTTGTCGCTCAACCATGCAGCCTGATTAGGGGGCAGGGGGGAAGGCGGATTAAAGGAGTCGGGTACGGCACGCGCTTGCAAACGTTCGGCCAGTACCACGCTTAAAGCATGCTGCCAGTCGTCCGGTGCGCTGATGTGTTGCCACAGCTGCGGCGCGTTGTCGTGTGCGGTGGCTTGCCAAAAATCGGCGGCCTCCTGCGTTTGCACCAATAATTGCGACAAAGCCTGCTGCTGAGCTTGCAGGGTAATGTGTTGCCGCTGTAGGGTTTGGAAATGATTTGAGGCCGTCTGAAAAGCGTCGCGCAGGGCGGTTAATTGTTCTTCGGCGGCAAAGATTTGTTCTTCGTAATGTTCTTGTTGGCTTTGTAGCAAGGAGGAGCGCTCTTGCGCGGCAGCGGTTTCGATGTCGTCGGGTAGATTTAGGGCGTGGCTTTCCTGTTTCAGACGGCCTTTGCGTGCCTCATGCTGCTGCACAGTTTCTTTGGCGTGGGCAAGTTGTTGCTGCTTCAAAGCCAATTCGCGTTTGATACGGCCGGTTTCGTCTTGCTGGGTCTGATAGGCGGCATTGAGTGCGGCTTGGGCTTCTTCCAATTCGGGCAGTTGGGTTTCGTGTTCGGCCACCTGCATGGCGAGTTCGGCCAGCTCAATTTGTTTTTCTTCGTTTTGAATATCGGTGTCTTCAAGTTGGGCGTGGATTTGTTGCTGCTCTTGGTGAATACGCTGCAGTTGCGCCTGTGCCGCTTGGCGGTCGCGCTCAATGCGTTGGCTCAAGTTGCGTTGGTGGCGCATTTGTTCTTCCAAGCGGGCAATCTGCTCGCGCAACACACCGCGGCGGGTGCTCAATTCATGCACGCTTTGCTGCTGAGCCTGTTCGGCAGCTTGCAGGGTGTGTACTTCATCCATCAGCGTTTGGATTTGCGTGGCGGTTTCGTCCTGTTGCGCTTGCAGCGATTGATGTTGCGCGGTAGCTTTGTCGGCGGTGGCCAGTGCTTGCTGCCACTGAGTGTAGTCGAGCAAATCCTGCTGTCGGTTAAGTTGGGCGGTGAGGGTTTTGTAGCGCTCGGCGGTTTCAGCCTGTTTCTCCAACTTTTCAACCTGACGCCCCAACTCGTTTTGCAAGTCGCTCAAGCGCTGCAAATGTTCGCGCGTATCTTTCAGACGGCCTTCGGTTTCTTTACGGCGCTCTTTATATTTAGATACCCCCGCCGCTTCTTCTATATAAGCACGCAATTCTTCCGGCCGCGCTTCAATAATGCGCGAAATCATGCCTTGTTCAATCACTGCATAACCGCGCGCGCCCACGCCGGTACCTAAGAATAAATCGGTAATGTCGCGGCGGCGAACGGCTTGGTTGTTGATGTAGTAGGTAGAATCGCCTTGGCGGGTAAGCTGGCGTTTGATACTGACTTCCGCATATTGTCCCCAAGCGCCTTGCAGGGTGTGGTCACTGTTGTCAAACACCAATTCTACCGAAGCGCGAGGTGCAGGACGTCGGGTGGCGGCTCCGTTGAAAATCACGTCTTGCATACTCTCGCCCCGCAATTGTTTGGCAGAAGCTTCGCCCAATACCCAGCGCACAGCATCAATGACATTCGATTTGCCGCAACCGTTGGGACCAATCACGGCAACCAGTTGCCCCGGTACGTGAATGGTGGTCGGGTCGGTGAAAGATTTGAAGCCGGAAAGTTTGATATGAGTAAGGCGCATGAGTTTCTTAGAAAACGGGTAAAAGCAAAGGCGGTATTTTAACGGAAATCAACCAAAATTTTGCAGGTTTTGATTAATTAAATGCTCTGAAAATGAAATGGGTTTTATCAGATTTTATATTTGGCGGGGAAGGTGTTGTTTAAACGCCGCAACTTCGGTGAATGAGGGCAGACAACGTATAGTCCATTCACATTAAAAAATAATAAATATCATAAAATCATAAATTTATTATATCTTTAGGATTGGTTGGATTGTTAAATAATGTTGTCAAAATGACGATGACGAGCTGCTATTAACTACCTGTTGTCTGATTAATCTACCGTTAATATTCAATAGAAATATTACTTCGGTTAAAGCGTATATTATATGCTGTAAGGGTTAGTATCGGGCAAGTAGCAGATATTTTTTATGACTATCAAATAATTTAAGCACTGTGTTGGCGATCTGCGTGTGTGTGCTTTGGAAAAATTTAAACTATTATAATCAAATAAATAGGAGCTTAAAATGTTGAAATTTCGTAGCTTGTTATGGGGTTTGTTGCCGGTGACCGTGTTGGTTGGTTGCGCGCACCAACAAAAAGAAACGTGGGTGGATACAACAGAAACCGTTTACAGCACTGATGTGCCGGAAGGGCGCTCTTCGGTGGTGTTCTATCGCCAAGCCAATGCGCTGCAAGGTGCTACTGTAAATATTTACGTGAATGGTGAATACTCAGGGTCTTTGCAGCCTAATGCTTACCGTCAAGAATTGATTTGTGCGCAAAACCAAAAATTCTTTGCTGATTTTACCCGTCAAGATTCAGCATATTATAAAAAAGCCAATTCAGGCGATTACTACAATCTGCCCGAATCTACGGTCTCTTTCTTTAAAGTTGTCGATAACGGCAACGGTCAACCTGTTTTACAAAGTGTGACGCCTGAACAAGCCGAAGCAGAAATGAAAGGTGTAAAACGTCAAAATCATACCTTATCTCGTGTTGTTAGTCCTGCTAAATGTGCGCAGGTGCTGAAAAAATACAATTTAGAAGCGTCGGCTCTGTTTAAGTTTGACCGCTCCGACTACAAAGATATGTTGGAAAAAGGTAAGCAGGAAATTGCCGCCGTATCCGCAGGCATCCGTGAGAACAAAGCCAAAGTGAACAGCATTGAAGTCATCGGCCATACCGATCCGGAAGGTAAACCGGCTTATAACCAAAACTTGTCTGTTCGTCGTGCCGAGACTGTAAAACGTGCATTAGGCGAAAGTGGTTTGGATACTAACCTGATTTCTGCTCAAGGTCGTGGCGCACAAGAATTGCTGATCAACGACTGTCGCAAACGTTTCCCTACAAACGCCAAGGCTCGTAAGGAATGTGACCAACCTAACCGTCGTGTAGAAATCATTCTGCACGGTGAGAAATAATTAACAATAAAAGGTACTTAAAATGTCTAAAAACATTACGTTAAAAATCAATAACGCTAAAGAAACCGTCGAAACCGTTCAATTTCAGACGGCCTCTGGTGAAGTATTGCGCATTCCTGCTCAATCCAAGGTGAACTACCAGTTTATCGATGAGGCGACTCAATTTGGTCCTGAAAACATCATGACCAAACGTGTCGGCGATAACTTGGAAGTAGCTTTTGAAGGCTCTGATATCAGCAATCCCGACTTGATTATTGAAGGCTACTATTCAAGTGAAATTGATGCTTCTAAGAGCAGCCTGTTGATTGGTCAACACGAAAACGGCGGTATGTATCCATACGTTCCGGAGAGTGCCGAACCTGCTGATGCCGTTACTATGCTGGCTGAAGAGGTTGAAGCAGGTCAAGCTTTGGGTGGCGAAATCATCAATAGCCTGTGGGCGCCAAATCCTTTGTGGTTGTTGGCATTGTTGCCGTTGGGTGCGGCAGCTGCTGCATTGGCTAAAAATGATGACGATGATAAAGACAATAAAGCGTTTATCACCGTTGATGCGCCTAATGACCCTTCTAATACTAAGCCTACTATTACCGGTACCGTTGATGATGTGGAGCCGGGCCAAGTTGTTACTTTGACCATTATTGATTCTAAGGGCGACACTCAAATTGTGACTACCACAGTGCAGGAAGGCGGTACTTATTCGGTTGAAGTGCCGAATGAATTGCCTGATGGTCCATATCGTGTTGAAGCTGTTGTAGCGGATAAAGCCGGTAATGTTGCCAAAGCAAACGACTCAAGCGTAATCGACTCAGTTGTATTGTTAACTGTAGATGCACCGGATGAAGTGTCAAATGACAACACACCTTTAATTATCGGCACTTCCGATGCCATCGGCCAAATTGTTACTTTGACAATTACGGATTCTGAAGGTGTTACGCATACCTTGACTGTGCCGGTAAACGAAGAAGGCAAATATTTCATCGAGGTACCTGATGAATTGCCTGATGGTAAATACACTGTTGAAGCAACAGTATCTAATACTACTGGTAAAACAGCTACTGCAACAGATGAAGGTGCAATTGATACAACTGTGTTGATTACAGTTGACGCACCGGATTTAACCAATGACAACACACCTTTGATTACCGGTACCACGACCGATGCAGAAGAAGGTCAAGTGGTGACCCTGACCGTGACCGATGCCAACGGCTCAACCCAAGTGGTGACCACTACGGTGAAAGCGGATGGTAGCTATGAGGTAGAAGTGCCGTCTGAATTGCCTAGTGGTACATACTCTGTTGAAGCAACGGTTACTGATAAAGTTGGTAATGTTGCGACTGCAAAAGATGATGGTAATACCATCGACACGACTGCACCGGTGATTACCGTAGACGTACCGGAGACCGGTAACGACACGACCCCGACCCTTACCGGCAGCACCGATGCGCCGACAGGC
>NZ_JBHSPY010000006.1:0-15107 GCF_042658245.1 Neisseria weixii | reverse complement strand
GCATTGCCGGACGGTAGCTACACAGTCGATGCCAAAGTGACCGACAAAGCCGGTAACGCGGCCGAAGCCAGTGACGACAACGGCGGCAAAGGCAACGTGATTGATACGGCGGTACCAGCAGTAGCTGCTGAAGATAAGGCTGTTAAAGAAGCTTCTGGTACAGTTGTAAACGGTGTAATTAAAGTATCAGACGCTTTGGTTGCGAGTATTACGGTAGCAGGTAAAGATGTCACAGCTGCTACTGTAGGCAGCCCTGTGACCGTAACGACCAAGCTGGGTACTTTGGTGATTACCGGTTACAATGCAGCTAAAGGTGAAGTTTCTTACCGTTATACTGAAAACGGTAAAGCAAAAGACCACAGTGCCGGCGATGACTCCGTGAAAGACAGTTTCGTGGTTGTTGTACGTGATAAGGCAGGTAATACCGCGATGGACAGTTTGGATATCCAGATTACCGATACTGCCCCGGTAGCAGTAAATGACGCTAACAGCATTGCCGAATCTGGTACGGATGTAAGCGGCAATGTGTTGGATAACGATACCTTGGGAGCAGATAGCCCGGTATCCGTAGTTGCAGGAAATACTGTCGGCCAATATGGTTCGCTGACTCTGGATGCAAACGGTAAATATACTTACACATTGAATACCGGCAATGCAGCGGTAAAAGCCTTAAACAGCGGTGAATCGTTGCAAGAGACTTTCACGTACACGGTGACTGATGCAGATGGAGACAAATCTGCTGCAACGCTGACGATTAATATTAATGGTCAAGATTCCGATAAAGCAATAATTGGAAACAATGATTCAAATAATATTCGTGGGGGTACCGGTAACGATGTGTTGATTGGCGATACTGGTGGTTATGAGATTATTATCAAGCCCGGTCATGATTACAATGTGGCGGTTATCTTGGATACTTCCAACAGTATGGCGCAGTATCGAACCGATAAGGGTGAATCCTACATTGAGATTGCACGTAAATCCCTTTTGAAGTTGGCAAAAGACTTTGCGAATCACGATGGCAAACTGAATGTAACATTCTTTGCTTTTGGAACGACTGCGACGCAAAAAGTAACCATTTCCCAGCTTACGGAAGCTAATGTTGATAAATTAGTAAACGCTATCTATGGTGTGAAAGCCAGCGGTTTGACTAACTATGACGACGTATTCCGTGATGCGACCTCTTGGTTCAAAGGTGTATCAGGCAATGGCTATAAAAACGTTACTTACTTTTTGACTGACGGAGAACCGACTACACATGGTAATACGGGTTTTGGCAATGTTTACAAAGGCTATGTAAACCAAGGTTCGGTAACAGAAGCGTTGAAGAGCTTTAAAGGCTTGTCGGCCGTTTCGGATGTTCATGCGGTGGGTTTCTCTAAAGGTATCCAGAAAAACATGTTGAACTTCTTCGATAATACAGTTGCACAAGGCAATAAAGTTACCGAACAAGATTTAAGTTTGCATAAACATAGCGGCCGCGTTATTTACCAAGGTGCTGCAGGTGAATCGCAAGTGGTTTCGACTCCGGAAGAGCTTGATGCCGCATTGGAAAGCGGTACAACCGAACGCGTGGTAAACAAAATATCCGGAGACACCTTAAGAGGTGGAGATGGCGACGATGTCATTTTTGGCGACAGCTTGAATACCGATTACCTGAGTTGGACCAACGGTATTACCGGTATCCAATATACCGAAGGTACACACGACGGCATGGGAGCGCGCGCATTGACCGAATACATCAAGTGGACGGAAAACGGCGGCGGCGATGCGACTGAACAGCAAATCGGTGATTATGTCCGCAAGAACTGGACCGAACTGTTGGATGACCGTATCGACGGCGGTAACGATACCTTGATTGGCGGTTCGGGTAATGACATCTTGTTCGGCGGTGCCGGTAATGATACTTTGACCGGTGGCGTGGGTGCGGATAAATTCGTATTCTTGGCCAACGGCAACAGTGGCCGTGATGTCATTACTGACTTCCAGGCAGGCAAAGATAAAGTCGTATTTGCCGACTTGGTTAGTCCGCAGCAGTTAGAAAACGCTGTTTGGGATGATGCAAACCACGTCTTGAGCTTTACCGGTGTGGCAAAAGATGGTCAAACTTACCAAAACAGCATTACCTTCCAAGGTTTGTCTGCCGGTGAGACACTGGAATCTGTGCTGCAAAACCACATTGAAACCCTGGGCTAATCACATAGCCTGTCAAGAAAGCCCTGCTGAAAAGCAGGGCTTTTTTTATCCGGATGATTTCGGCCATGAAGTAGAGATCCACAAAAGGTTTCAGACGGCCTTGAAATCAAACCATGGGTTTATCAATAAATCTTTTTATTTTTTGAAATAAAACAGAGAATTGTAGGCTGAAAACTTTGCAAAACCTCATAAACCACCAACAAACGGCACAACGGCCATCATTCCTGCGCAGATGGAAATCCATCTTTGAGAATGGCAAGCTATTGAATAAAATAAGTTTCTGAAATTTTAAGATGGATTCCCACCTACGCGGGGATGACGTCGATTCTTTGTGCAGTGGCTTTCAGGGCGTTTTGCAAAAATCTCAGACTATTTGCTGATTAAAGCCGGATAAAATCATCAAGGCCGTTTGAAGCGTAATTTGTTTTCAGACGGCCTTTTATTTTATTTGCTTTATTTAAACCACTTGCTCAATGCCGGAATGCGCGACAACAGCACAAAATCCAACACTGCAATCAGCAAAATGGCAATGATGGCGGTCGGGAAGAGCAGTGCCACCAGTAGAAGCGGAAAAGCCATTGCCCACCACACCGGTAATTCTGCCTTGTTTGACGGCGGATTCAAACCGACGGCGTGACTCGGGCGGCGTTTCCACCACATCACAAAACCGCTGACACACATTAAAATTACCGCCAAACAAAACGCCACATTGGCCGCCACGCTCCACCAGCCCAGTGTGCCCATGTGCAGCGCGATGCTGACTGCCATGAATTTGCCGAACGCGTTGTAGTCATCGTAGCGGATATCGGCCAACTGTTTGCCGCTGTATTGGTCGAGATGCACGGTGCGGTCGATAAAAGGGCTGTTGGCATCGTAGCTCATCGAATCTTGCGACAGTGTCCACACGCCTGTTTCGCCTTGCGGCAGATTCAATTGATAGCGGCCTTGAAAACCGATTTCGCGTGCGTAGCGGTCAACGGTTTCCAATGTCATCGGTTCGTCAGGGTTAATCCCGTCTTTGCCTAAAGTTGTGCCTGATTGCGGCATGGGCGTCAGCTCCAATACCCACGGCACTTCTTTGGTTTTGCCGTCATTCAATAATTGGCCGTAGGTGACGACATCCGATTCGGGATTGGGAGGAACGCCCCATTTGCCGGCCGGGAACTGGCTCCAAGCCTGTACTGCCTTGCCGCCCCAAATGCCTGCCCATGCGATGCCGGATAAGCAGAACAACAACAAAATCAGCGAAATCCATGCACCGACTGCACCGTGAATCTCGCGCCAAGCAGAGCGGCCGGAAGTGATATTCGGCAGCAGCATATTTTTCAGACTGCCTTGTTTGCGCCACCATAAATAAACGCCGGTTATGATCAGCAAAATAGTTAACGATGCTGCGGTTTCCAATAAATAATCGCCAAACGTACCGAGCAAAATATCGCTGTGGATTTCGTCCATCAAATGATACCAATCCTGATTGCGCGGAAATACTTTGGCCACCTGTGCTGTGTAAGGATCAATCGCCACTATCATCGCCTTGCCATCATCGTTGACGCGGAACACCGCCGCCATATCGTCGGCACGAGGCGCAATGTATTGCACCACTGAAGCGGTTTCCGACTGTAAGGCTCTGCGCGCCGCTTCAGCTTGTACCGATAAAGGTTGTACCACGGCTTGGGGGGTGACATGAATCCGTTCGCCGTCGCGGCCGCTGATGTTGGCGAACAACAGCATGGCCAAGCCCGTGGCCGCCAGTAAAATTAAAAAAGGCGCGACAAAAAAGCCTGCGTAAAAATGCCAACGCCACACAGTCAGATAACGGCGGTTGGCCTGTTGCGCCTTATCCGGCGCGGTAGAGGAAGGGGTCATGTGGTTTTCCGTTGTATTGAAAACAGGCTATTATAGCGATGGCTCGGTTTGCCATAAATACAGTTGCTGTAAAAATGCGACCGAATCTGATATAAGACAAGGTTATCAGTTAATGTGGCTATATTTTGTTGAATTTATAGCGGATTTAATTACTTCGATACAAGGCAGCAAGCCGAAGACAGTGCAAGTAGTACGGCAAGACGCAGCAACGCCGTGGCGAAAGTTAAGTTAATCCGCTATAGAATATACATTCTTATTTTTAAACAAGGTTTATCACGATTGATATTTCATCTTTTATCCGTCAGGCCGTCTGAAAATAAACCCTCAATCATCGTTCAGACGGCCTATAATCCATCATCATCTTTTGTCTGCTTGAGCCTGCCATGTTTTACCTTTATCAATCCAACCGTCTTGAATCGCTCGCCGCTTTGTTCAGCCGCATTCAGCAGCTTCAACCTTTGAAACATGCGCTGGCGGCGGAAGAAATTATCGTGCAAAGCCAAGGTATGCGCCGTTATTTGAGCAGTTATTTAGCGAAAGAATTGGGCGTGGCGGCCAATCTCAAATTCAGTCTGCCGGCCGGTTTGACGTGGCGCTTGATGCGCGAACTGATTCCCGACGTACCCGCGCTCAGCCCGTTTTCGCCTGAAGTGATGCGGTGGCGGTTGCTGGCATTGTTCCGCAGCGAAGCGTTTCAGACGGCCTCAGAATTTGCAACCGTACGCGACAAACTGCAAAGCTATTTAAGCAGCGGCGAATCGGCGGATTACCATTTGGCCGGACAATTGGCCGATATTTTCGACCAATATTTGGTGTACCGCCCGCAATGGATTGATACGTGGCAGGAAGGCAAATTGCTGGAATTGGGTGAAGACGAAATCTGGCAGGCGCAATTGTGGCGTTTTCTTGACGACGGCAGACAAGCTGCGCCGCACCGCGTGGCCTTGTGGGAAACCTTGCTAGCCAATTTATCGCCGCAAAACCTGCCGGAGCGGTTTTTCGTGTTCGGCATTTCTACCATGGCGCCGATGTATTTGCAGCTTTTGCAGGCCATTTCCGAGCATTGCGATGTGATTGTGTTCGCGCTCAACCCGAGCGAGCAGCATTGGGGCAATGTGATAGAAGCGGCGCAGATTTTGAAAAGCGGCGATGATGTTGATTTGAGCCAAACCGGCCATCCGCTGCTGGCTTCATTGGGCAAACAGGGACGCGATTTCTTTGATTTTTTATCGGAAATCGACATGGAAACGCCGGTATACGAAACCGGAGACAGCGGCGAAGCGACTTTGCTGCACCGCCTGCAAAACGATATTCAAACGCTGTCGCTGCCGTCTGAAAATGCTGCCGGGCAGGGTGATGCACTGCTTTCAGACGGCTCGATCCGTGTGGTGTCGGCGCACAGCCCTTTGCGCGAACTGCAAATTTTGAAAGACCAACTGCTGCATATTCTGCACGAACATCCCGACTGGCAGCCGCACGACATCGCCGTGTTGACCCCGAATATCGAGCCCTACAGCCCGTTTGTCGAAGCCGTGTTCGGTCGCGCGGCAGACGGCACACAGGCCTTGCCGTATTCGATTTCCGATGTAAAACTCAGCCGCCGCCAACCGCTTTTTTATGCGCTGGAACAGGTGTTGGACTTATTGGAAAGCCGCTTTGAAGTAGATAAAGTGTTGCTGCTGCTTGACAGCCGGTTAGTGCAAAAACGCTTTGAAATAAGCGAAGACGATTTGCCGCTGTTGCACGACACCATCGCCGAACTCAACGTGCATTGGGGTTTGGATGGAAAAATGCGCGGCGCAGCGGATAATTTGTTTACCTGGCAGCAGGCATTGTCGCGCTTGGTGCTGGGCTGGATGCTGCCTGCAGGCGGCGACGGCATGTGGCAAAACGTCAGTGCGTGGCACGGCGATGTCAATCAGTTGGCCGTCTTCAGCCGCTTTACCGCTTTTATGCAGACCTTGGCCGACACCGCAAAAACATGGCAAACCGACGCCGCGGCAGAAGAATGGATTGAACGCGTGCGCCAATTGCGCGACGGTTTGTTTGCTTTGAGTGATGATGACCAATACGCCGCACAGCAATTCGAGCAAGCCTTAGTGAAATGGCAGGAAGAAATTGAATTATCAGGCTTTTCAGACGGCCTATTGCCGCAGCACACGGTTATCCGCCACATCAGCCGTTTTTTGAGCAGCGAAAGCCAAGCCGGATTTTTGCGTGGCGGCATTACCTTCTGCAGCATGGTACCGATGCGCAGCCTGCCGTTTAAGGTGTTGTGTTTATTGGGTCTGAACGACGGTGATTTCCCGCGCAACACCAAGCTGACCGTGTTCGACCTGATTGCCAAACACCCGAAAAAAGGCGACCGCGCCCGCCGCGATGATGACCGCTATCTGTTTCTCGAAGCCATCATCAGCGCGCGCGACATTCTGTATTTGTCGTATGTCGGCCGCAGCATTGTCAACGATGACGAGCTGGCGCCGTCGGCCTTGTTGAGCGAACTCATCGACACCGTCGCCGAAATGACCGGAAAGCGCAGCAAAGATTTGCTGGCAGACTGGGTGTGCCAACATCCGCTGCAAGCCTTTTCCACGCGCTATTTCCAACCGCAAGAAGCAGGCCAGCTCATCAGCACGCGCCGCGATTATGCCCAAGCCTTAAATGAAGCGGCATACAGGCCGTCTGAAAAAATGATGCCGTTTTTCAATCAGCCTTTGGGCAACGAAGCCGAACCGCCGAGCATCGTCACGCAAACCGAATTCATCGGCTTTTGGAAAAATCCGGTCAAAGCCTGGCTGCGCCAAACCTTGGGCTGGCGCGAACCATATCGCGATGAAGCATGGGAATCGGCCGAGCCGTTCGAGCCGGAGCAGGGCGAAAAAATCGCCGATGCGTATATGGAAGCGCGCCGACAGCGGCAGGATTTTGCCGCAGTGGAAATCAAGCTCAATGCCGAGAGCCTGTTGCCTACCGGTGAATTGGGCAGCTTGTGGCAGCAACGTTTCCAAGGCGCCGCCAAACAGCTCGACCAAGATTTGCTCGAAAGCCCGAAAGTGCCGCCAGTGGCCTGCGAATTGTCGTTTAACCGGCAAATCTTAAGCGGCAGCCTGAATCATGTGTATCAATGCGGCCAAATCATGTTCCGCAACAAAAAACTCAACGCGCCTGATCGTATTGCCTTGCTGCTGGAGCATGTGTTGTTCAATGCGGTGAGGCCGTCTGAAAGCGAAAGCGGGCTGACCTATTTTGTGTCGAACGACGAAACCGTGACCTATCCCGAAATCGACCGCCAAACCGCCCGCGGCATTCTGCAAACATGGCTCGAATACTACAACATCGGCCAACACCGCCCCTTGCCGTTTTTTGCCAGAACCAGCTTGGCTGCTGCCGATGCCTATCTTAAAAAACAAGAATGGGAAGCCGCACAATCCGCTGCCATCGGCGCATATTTCGGCAACAAAATGAATACAGGGCAGAGCAGTTACACCGAGGTGGCTTTGGTGTTCGGTCATGACGAAGAATCACCGTTGGAGACGCCGTTGTTCCAAAACCTGATTATTGAGATGTTGGTGCCGTTGCTGGCTGCGGTTTCAACATTGAAAGAAGCGTAAGCAGGCATGAGGCCGTCTGAAAGGTGAAATCGGTTTTCAGACGGCCTGTGAACTTCGGAAATCTTATGAATCAATAAGCAACCAAAACGGCCGTCATTCCCGCGCAGGCGGGAATCCATTTTGGCATTTAAGAAGCTTTATTTTATTCAATAGTTTGTCATACTCAACAATGGATTCCCGCCTGCGCGGGAATGACGGCTCGTTTTGTATGCTGGCTCTTAAAGGCATTTTGCAAAGGTCTCGACCTTTCTTAATGTAAAGGCAATTGGAAAAACTGCTTAAAAATTGTACAATCACAGCCCTTTCAAACACAGCGATAACCATGCAAATCGGCGCATATCCCATCGATACCCCCATCGCACTCGCTCCCATGGCAGGCATTACCGACAAGCCTTTCCGCCGTTTGTGCCGTGAATTTGGCGCAGGTTGGGCGGTGTGCGAAATGATCACCAGCGATCCCGGGTTGCGCCGCACCAAAAAAACTTTACGCCGCAGCGATTTTTCCGATGAAAACGGCACGGTGGCGGTGCAGATTCTCGGCAATGTGCCGCAAGTGATGGCCGAAGCCGCGCGTTATAATGTCGGGCTTGGCGCGCAAGTGATTGACATCAATATGGGTTGTCCGGCCAAGACAGTGTGCAATGTGTTGGCGGGCAGCGCTTTACTGCAAGACGAAAAGCTGGTGGCCGAGATTTTGCACGCCGTAGTTCAGGCGGTAAATGTGCCTGTCACCCTGAAAACGCGTTTGGGCTGGCACGACGACCATCAAAACCTGCTTACCGTCGCCAAAATCGCCGAAGATGCCGGCATCGCCGCGCTGGCGGTACACGGCCGCACGCGCACGCAGATGTATCGGGGCGAAGCGCGTTACGAATTGATTGCCGAAGCCAAAAGCTGCCTGAAGATACCGCTGTGGGTCAACGGCGACATCACTACGCCGCAAAAAGCCGCCGAAGTGTTGCAGCAAACCGGTGCCGACGGTGTGATGATTGGCCGCGGCGCACAAGGCCAGCCGTGGCTGTTTCGCGATTTGAAACATTTTGCCGAAAACGGCACGCTGCCCGAAGCACTGCCGCTGAAGCAATGCAGCGATACCGTGCTCGCCCATGTCCGCGCCATGCACGAATTTTACGGCGAACAAAGCGGCTTGAGAATCGCGCGCAAACACATCGGCTGGTATCTCGACCCCATGCCTGAAGGCATCGAAACCCGCCGCGAAATCAACTGCTTGGATTCTGCGGCAGAGCAATATGACGCGCTGGCGGCTTATCTGGATACATTGTCCGAAAAGACCGATACATGGGCGTGTGCTTACCGTTGATTGTTGTGGTGCGGATCCGAATGGCGGAAACGTAAAGCACCGCCCTGTCCCCAGCCTTCTCACGCCGGACGGGCGGAGATAGATTCGCTAGATTCGGCGATGGTGGATGAATGAACGGTTCGATTAAGTAATCAATCTGATTGGGGCTGTCTGAAAGATTCTGTTTAAATAAAATTTTTCAAACGGCCAAACAGCACCTTATCCATCCTAAGCAACCCGTCCCCTCTCCAGTTTGGCAGGAGAAGGCCGGGGAGGGCGGTTCGATAAACAACGACAAACCACCAATGCCGTCTGAAACATCAAACACGCAATAAGGACAATCATGGATTTTTGGCAAGGATTTTGGCTCATCACCGGTGTACATATTTTGGCCTGCATGTCGCCCGGCCCCGATTTTGTGTTGGTGTCGCAACAATCCTTAAGCCGTGGCCGTGCGGCAGGTTTGCTCACGGCTTTGGGCATTGCGCTGGGCTTTGGCGTACACATCGTTTATTCGGTGCTGGGCTTGGTGACTGTGGTGGCGCAATCGGCTACTTTGCTGACCATGATTAAAATTATCGGCGGCCTGTATCTGATTTATATCGGTTACAAAGGGCTGACGGCCAAAGCGGCGGGCGAAGTGGCCGAAATCCGTGCCGAAAAAATGACGGCCGAACCGGCTTTGAACATCATTTGGCGCGGCGTGTTGTGTAATGTGCTGAACCCGAAAGCGGTGGTGTATATGCTGTCGCTGTTTACCGTGGTGTTGTCGCCGACCACGCCGCTGTGGCAGATGGCGGTTTACGGCGCATGGATGACGCTGATGCTGTTTGTCTGGTTCGGTTTGGTGGCCTTCATGCTGCCGGCCCCGGCAGTCAACCGCCGTTTCCGGCATTTCGGCCATTGGATAGACCGCGTGTGCGGCGGAGCATTGGCCTTATTGGGGATTAAAGTGATGAGCGGCCAGTAATTTGAAGCCGTCTGAAAACAATGTGAAAAGAAAAGAGCAAACGATGAAAACGCAAACAGTCGATATCGCGCAATGTGTCGCGCAGAATTTAAAACAGTATTTCAAGGACTTAGCCGGTGAAACGCCGGTGGGCGTGTACGATATGGTGCTGCACCAAGTGGAAAAACCCATGCTCGAATGCGTGATGGACGAATGCAACGGCAACCAATCCAAAGCCGCCGCCATGCTGGGTTTGAACCGCAATACCTTGCGCAAAAAATTATTACAGCATGGTTTGCTGGATGATTAAAACCATAAAACAGGCCGTCTGAAAACGATTATTGCGTTTTCAGACGGCCTGTCTGCTATAGAGATAGGAAAACTAAATGAGCATCACCATCCGCCCCATGCAGGAACAAGACATCGAACAAGTGTGGTCGCTTATGCGCGATTTGGCCGTGTTTGAGCACTATATCGACAGCTTTGCCATCACGCCGCAAATCGTGAAAGAGCGTGGGTTCGACAAACAACCGCCCGATTTTTACTGCTTGGTTGCCGATTCATACGGCCTGATTGGCGGCATGTTGGTGTATTACTTTTTAAACTACACCGCGCAAAACCAACCGGCGGTGCACATCAAAGAATTATACGTCGCCGAAAATTTCCGCAACCAAAAAATCGGTGAAAAGCTGATGCACGCTTTATATGCCGAAGCGAAGGTCAAAGGCTGCGGCCAAATCAAATGGACCGTCGCCGCGTGGAACGATGCCGGACAACGTTTCTACCAACGCTTAGGCGCGGCTGAAGACAAAGAATGGCTGAATTATGCGTGGAAAGTCGAGTAATCAACAGGCCGTCTGAACCATGATTTTTCAAATTTTCGCTTTATTCATGTGGGGCAGCTCGTTTATTGCGGCCAAATATGCTTATGTGATGCTTGACCCTGCCTTGATGGTACAGGTTCGCTTGCTGATTGCAGGGCTGATTGTGCTGCCGACGGCGCGGCGTTATTTGGGTAGGATTCCGCGCGCGCAATGGAAGCCGTTGTTGTGGCTGTCGTTTGCCAATTATGTCTTGGTGTTGATGTTGCAGTTTATCGGTTTGAAATACACATCGGCCGCCAGCGCGGTAACGATTATCGGCTTGGAGCCGATTCTGATGGTGTTTGTCGGCCACTTCTTTTTTAACGACAAAGCCAAATGGTATCACTGGGTATGTGGCGTGGCGGCATTTTTAGGGGTATCGGTCATGATTGCCGGTGGCGCGGAAGAAGGTGGCGAAATCAGTGTGTCCGGTTGCCTGCTGGTATTTTTGGCCGGCTTGGTGTTTGCGCTGATTATGCGGCCGACTCAGAAGCTGATTGCCGAAATCGGTGCGCCGGCGTATACCTCGGTATCGCTTTTGTCGGCAGCGGTATTGTGTTTGCCGTTTTCTTTGTTGTTGACGGAGAGTTTTACCGTTCAGTGGATTATGCCGGCTGCTTTGGCGGTGGTTTATCTTGGTGTGGGCTGCAGTTGGTTTGCTTATTGGTTGTGGAACAAAGGCATGAACCGCGTGCCGGCCAATATTTCCGGGGTCTTAATTTCGATGGAACCGGTGCTGGGCTTGCTGATGGCTGTGTTGCTGCTGGGAGAAAGGGTTTCGGCCGTGTCGGCATGGGGCATGGTGATAATTCTGGTTTCGGCATTTGCGGTGGTGGCTTTGCCGCGTTGGTTGAAAACATAATATCAGGCCGTCTGAAAATATGCTGTTCAGACGGCCTTTTGTGTGTTGTCTGTAGCAGATTGTTTACAATTTCTACAAAAAACAGTGCTGCAATCATGCAAAAAAAACGTAAAATAGGCGATAATACAGCTTTTCCGATTTGCGCCGTTGCACCGCATTTCAGACGGCCTCTTCAATTAAAATCCAACTCAAAAAGGAATCCGAATGGCAACCGTAAAACGTGCCCTCATCAGCCTGTCCGACAAAACCGGCGCGGTTGAATTTGCCCAAACCTTAACCCGGCTGGGCGTGGAAATTTTGTCCACTGGCGGTACTGCCAAATTATTGGCAGACGCCGGTGTTCCCGTTATTGAAGTGGCCGATTACACCGGCTTTCCCGAAATGCTCGACGGCCGCGTGAAAACGCTGCATCCGAAAATCCACGGCGGTATTTTGGGCCGTCGCGATTTGCCTGAGCATGTCGCCAAAATGGAAGAACACGGCATCGGCAACATCGATTTGGTGTGCGTGAATCTGTATCCTTTTGCCGCCACCATCGCCAAGCCGAATTGCACGCTGGAAGATGCGATTGAAAACATCGACATCGGTGGCCCGACTATGGTGCGTTCTGCCGCGAAAAACTGGAAACACGTGGCCATCGTTACCGATACCGCCGACTTTGCCGACATCGCTGCCGAATTGGAAAACAACGGCGGCGCATTGAGCGACAAAACCCGTTTCAACCTGTCGCGCAAAGCCTTCAGCCACACCGCGCAATACGACGGCATGATTTCCAATTACCTGACCGCCTTGGCCGACGACAAATTGAGAGGCGAGCCGGAAGCGGGCGATTTCCCGAGCCAGTTCAACCAAAGCTGGATTAAGGTGCAAGACATGCGCTACGGCGAAAATCCGCACCAAAAAGCCGCGTTCTACCGCGACCTTTATCCGGCTGCCGGCAGCTTGAGCGCCTACCGCCAATTGCAGGGCAAAGAATTGTCGTACAATAACATCGCCGATTCCGATGCCGCCTGGGAAGCCGTGAAATCCTTCGAACAACCGGCCTGCGTGATTGTGAAACACGCCAATCCGTGCGGCGTCGCCGTGGCCGCCAACACCTTGGATGCCTACCGCCTGGCCTATGCCACCGATACCACCAGCGCGTTTGGCGGCATCATCGCCTTCAACCGCGAAGTGGACGGCGCAACGGCGAAACAAATCACCGACAACCAATTTATGGAAGTGTTGATGGCGCCTGCATTTACCGATGAAGCCTTGGAAATCGTTGCTGCCAAGAAAAACGTGCGCGTGTTGGAAGTGCCGTTGGAAGAAGGTGCGAACCAATTTGAGCTGAAACGTGTGGGCGGCGGCTTGTTGATGCAAACGCCCGACATCCACAAACTCACTGCCGCCGATTTGAAAGTCGTGACCAAACGCCAACCGACCGAGCAGGAGCTCAACGATTTGCTGTTTGTTTGGAACGTGGCCAAATTCGTAAAATCGAATGCCATCGTGTTCGGCAAAGGCGGCCAAACCTACGGCATCGGCGCCGGCCAAATGAGCCGCGTGGATTCTACCCGCATCGCCGCCCGTAAGGCTCAAGATGCAGGCTTCGATTTGAACGGCGCGTGCGCCGCATCCGACGCCTTCTTCCCGTTCCGCGACGGTGTGGACGTGATCGCCGAGCAAGGCATCAAAGCGATTATCCAGCCCGGCGGCTCGATGCGCGATGAAGAAGTGTTCGCCGCAGCCGACGAACACGGCATAGCCATGGTGATTACCGGCGTGCGCCATTTCCGACATTAATGTGATGTGAAGCCAAACAAGGCCGTCTGAAAGCGATTAGGTTTCAGACGGCCTTTTAATATGTTTTCATGAAATTAAAAATGCTAATTCGGAGGTAAAGCCGGAAGCGGGGTGCATTTCGGCGAGATTGGTGCCGACGGTTTGAATCACCTCTTTGCCGATAAACCATAGGCCGACAATCAGGGCGATACCGAAGGTGAGCATGGCTACCGCAGGCACAGGCGATTCGGAACCGATTTCGCCGGTACGCAATACGTCCATAATGGCGGCAAACGGGCCGACGGCGTTGGCGATGTCGTTTGCGCCGTGGCTGAAGGCGAAGCCGGCGGCAGTAAACACCTGCATCCATGAGAACATCAAGAACGTGGATTTGCCTAGATCTTTGCGTTTCAAGGTTTTGGCGTAGATGAAGGCCGCCATCCATACTGCGGCGCCAATCATGCCGATCGTCAAGAAGTTGCCGACAGTGCCGATACCTAAATGCAGGTTTTTCAAACCTTTGAAAATCAACATGGACGCAATCATCATGGCGCCGATGGAAGCAATCAGCGATCCCGGGATTGTAGGGCTTTGTAGGTGCCGATGCTGTTTTTTCGGCTGTCGATTCGTACAAACCTTTATAATAGGCCGATTCCAGCTCTTTTGGGTCTAACTCGGGGTCTTCGTAAATCTGCACGTCGCGCGTCATTGCCGAAGCCGCTTCGATTTTGTCGTGTTCGCTTAAGTTTTCAAAGGTTTGGCGGTGCTGCTCTTTGTAGGCTTTTTTCTCCTGTTTGATTTGTTTCAGGCGTTCGTCGGCGGCGGCATTGTAGTCGAGAACGTGTTTTTTGATTTGGGCAAACAGCAGATAGGAAACAAGGCCGCCCAACACCGGCGACAATACCCAAGAAATGGCAATTTGTGCCAAACGGTCCCATTGCAGCAGCGAGAAGGCATCCGGGCCGCTGCCCAAGAAACACAAACACAAACCACTACCGACGATACCGCCGATAATCAAGTGTGTGGCCGATACCGGCCAGCCTTTTTTGGTGGCGAACAGCAGCCACAAAGCCGAAGCAAGCAGTGCGGACATCATAATATACACAAACTGCATAGGCTCAAGATCCATCGCCTTCAAATCGATGATGCCCTTGCGGATGGTCGAAGTCACTTCGCCACCGGCAATCACCGCGCCGCTGACTTCAAAAACCGCTGCCACCAATAAAGCTTGCGTGATGGTCAGCGTACCGGCGCCGACCGATGTGCCGAACGAGTTGGCTGCGTCATTGCCGCCGATGTTGAAGGCCATAAATACGCCGAACAAAGTCGCCGGCAGAAACAGTATGGTGTGGTTGCCGTTGGTGTAGCCCATGCCCCATACGATAAAGTAGCCGACCGCACCGATTAATAATGCGGCAAATATGGCATTGATTTTTTTAACATTAGCCTCGAAAGGAGCTGGCCCATGATTTTTCCTTATAATAAGTTTGGAAGCTGTGAAATTTCTGCTACTTTAGCGTGGTTTTGTGACAGTTATGTGACAATGTTAAATTTCGTTGGATATAATGGCTTTGCGCAATAAAATTTTGATCGGAATACAGATTCTTATGAAAAAAATGATGACCGTAATCGCGTTGGCTTTTGTACTGTCCGCGTGCAGCCAACCGCGCACCGGCGGCTTTTTTGGTGCGTCCAA